>PLML01000222.1 GCA_003141525.1 Bacteroidales bacterium | reverse complement strand
CCACAGTTATAACTACTTTCCCCTTGTGGGTTCCTTCACCAAAAAGTCTCAATGCTTTAGGAACCTCTTCTATTCTGTAGGATCCATCTATTACAGGTTTGACTTTACCAGTTTCAAAAAGCTCGTTCATATAATCTAAATCCTTGTTTGACTTCAGAGCAACAAAACATATCTTCTTTTTACTGATCATCGAAATCAATGGCCCCAGGAATAAAGCCTGAAGAAGCCGAACCAAGGAACCCCCAACCGTGACATAAATTCCATTGCGACTTAATACACGGGTATAGTCAAATATCGAACGATTCGTCTTAACATCAAGAATCAAATCATAGCTCTTCCCATTTTTAGTGAAATCTTCTTGTTTATAATTAATGACATGATTAAAGCCCATTGAGCGCATCATGTCCAATTTCCCTGAGCTGTCAACACCAGTCACTTCAACTTCATATAATTTGGCAATCTGCACAGCAAAGGTACCTACACCTCCACCCGCACCATTAATCAAAAGTTTTTGTCCTGATTGAATTTGCCCTTTATCACGAAGACTCTGTATCGCCAGCATTGCCGCTTGAGGTATTGCCGCTGCTTCCTCGAAGCTCATACTGGCCGGCTTTAAGGCCAATGCATTTTCACGAGCGCAAACATATTCAGCGAAGCCTCCCCAGCTGCCGCTTAGATCCCCATACACTTCATCCCCAGGCTGAAACTTCTTTACATTTTTGCCAACTGCTTCAATTCGTCCTGCTATGTCGGAGCCAAGTATTTTTATCTTCGGTTTAAGAAGACCGTTGATGAGGCGATTTATGAGGTCACCTTGAAGGAGACCCAAGTCCCAATCATTTATTGATACCGCATAAACTTTTATCAAGACTTCATCTTCCTTTGGAATAGGTTTGTTTATCTCTTTTAATTCAAGAACATCAGGTGTTCCGTATTTTGTAAAGACAATCGCTTTCATATGATATTTTGAATCTGTTGAATTGTATTTTGAAGCTTGCGTATGGCAGGTAACTCATTTATACGTCTCCTAAAGGTAAACATATTTGACCAATTAAAGAGTTACTACCTATTATTAGATGTTGTTTAAAAAACTAAAATAGTGGGAGTTAGAGACATAAAAGAATTCATCACACAATTTATTACTAACACTTCAAGTGAGCACTGATGATAGTAAACCTCTGTTATCTACAATTCCCTAATTACATGGAAAAGCCAGAGGTTCTGACCAACCAAATCCGGAGTTAAATATTGGTTGTTTATTATGTATGTAAATTATAATCTGACCTGGTTTTGAAGTGGTCAAGATGTTCGGCTTTTACTATTACATTGTCATAACATCGTGCTTTTTAATAAAATTAGGGTCAATGTTGACACCCATTCCTGGTCCAGTGGGAACTTTAATCTTTCCGTCTAAGACTTTCAATGGCGATGTCGGGCATTCAAATATTACTGATGCATCAAGTCCCTTAAATTCGTGATGAGCTCCGGCATTGGGAACAGCAGAAACAAGTATGTAATCATAAAGATATCCAAGGCCCCCTCCTGACATATGAGGAACAATAGTTTTCCCGAATGCATCTGCCATGAGCGCTACTTTCATCGAACGAATCATGCCCCCGAAATAATAAATATCAGGTTGAACAATATCAAGGCCATCGTTGGCAATAGACCATCGAAAATGGACAAAACTCTGATCCTGTTCACCATTTGCAACAGGTATCGTAAGTGCATCTGCGACCTCCTTGATATCTTCAAAATGATCATACATAACAGGCTCTTCAAAATAACTATATTTATACTCTTCCAGAAGTTTACCAACTCGTATTGCTTCTTTTACATTATAATAACCATTTGAATCAGCATAGAGAAACATATCATCACCATATGTCTGACGAAGAAGCGGTATCAATCTTTCAGTCTTTCCAGGTACACCAGGATAATGTATGTCTTTTGTTCCAGCGTACTGATAACCCACCTTAACTTTAAGTGCATGAGTATCATATTCAGCTACGGCTTTTTTAATAAGGTCAAAATGTTCTTCCAGTGGTTTTTCACGAAATTCAGTAGCCACATATACAGCAACTTCAGGATTATGGATCTCTCCGATTAACTGTCCCACCGGCTTATCAGCAATATGTCCAAGCATATCGAGAATGGCAAATTCTATAGTTGCTAACGGTAAACCAAGTGCAATCCCATTATATCTGAAATTAAAACCGTAGATATAAATCTTTTCTAAAATTAAGTCTAGTTCCCGTGCATCCTGACCAATAAAATAAGGTTGCAACTTTTTGAGGAAAATTGGGAATAGAGTAGAAAGTTCACTGTGACCTACCGAAATTCCCTCTGCCCCGTCTTTTGAATGTATCCGGCATAAAAAACTGTTTTCAAAGCGTAGTAATTCGAGGGTTTCTATTATTACCGGGGTAGTAAACAATTCCTTTTTTAGTATAGGTTTTTTAAGTATTTCATCAAGCTTTGCATACCTTGATTTTACATCTATTATAGAACTATTGGATGTTGCTTCTGCTCCACAATATGATAATGGTAATGCTGCAGCAGCCAGACCACCTGTAACGGTAGTCGAAATGAATTTTCGTCGATTCGTTTTCATATTTGTATTTCTATTTTATTGACCAACTAATTTCCAAAAAAGTACATTTAGCTTTTCATTCCTGGTTAGTTTTTTCCCATAACAAGATAATCTAATTTACTGTTTAATGGAAAAGTCATTGACCCTGATCATAGTAAGCCGTAATAAATTGACCACCTAGAACAGGAGTTAAATACTTGTTGTTTTGTTATGTATGTTAATTGTGATCTGACCGATTTCTGCAGCTGTCAAAACTTCAGGCTTTTATAAACCTGTTTAAATTTAAACAAAGGTCGGTGGTAGTCACCACCATCAAATATTCACATTTTCATTTTATCATATTAAATGTGCTCTTAACCCCTTCTTAATGTGACATTAATTTCTTCTTAATTCACAGAACTTTTTTAAGAAGTACATTCGTTCATGTTAAGTTTTATTCGTTAACTTAAATTTATTTTAATATGAAGCACATTTCATTATTAAATAAAACTGATGTCAATATCGCAGAAAAAGTGAGGACAAATTTAATTAGTGACGAACTCCCCAATATAGCAAATAATAATAATTCTATTATCGATACTCTGATTGCAGAGGGAGGAGAAAGCTTTTATAATTATATCAATTGGCTTGGTTTTGCAAATGAGCCAAATCTGATTGTACTTTCTTCCCTTCACCATTATTGTTATGATGCTAAAGAAATGAAGAATGTTAATACTATAATTAACTTAAAGGAACTTAACCGGATAAAACAAATTAAGAGTTTTCTTCATTCAATCTCTTATATTCTGCCGCTAAAAAGCAATTTCATCGGATGTTTTGTTGACAATAATAAAATTAATGGATATCCATTGAGAAACAGTTTGCCTATTATCATAATAAGATGAGTTTTAATGCGATTGAGAATGGTATTGTTTCGAAAATCCCCTTTTTAAAAATGTTATATGGTATATTGGATTCAAAGATAAATAATTACATGTCAAGGAAGATTGTTTTTTTGCTTTTAGAAGCTTATGGGTACCAGGTAATGGACATGACCGAACATAATGGACTTACTTATTTCCATTCACAAAAGGTTCGGTCTGATTATGATTGTTTCTCCGGTTTCGTTTATCCAGTCAAACAATCGAACATCAGTTCCCATGTAGATTATCCTGAAACCATTCAATGAGATAAATAAATTTTTTACAACAAAGGAATGACTAACCCAAAAATACTCCGATAACCCTTTCACATGACAAGTGGTAAAATTTGGGTTGAAAGTACAGAAAACAAAGGAAGCGAATTTAAGTTTTCAATCCCTGTCAAAGAAAGTTGATTACTCCATAAAATATTTTACATCTGTTTCCAGGTAGCGTAAATCAGTTGTCTTGAAGTCACCTTCAAATTTCTTGTCAGGAAATGAGGATAATTGGTATTAAGTAATAGAAATATAATAACTATGCCATTATATAATAATATTGATAATCAACGTGTTAAAATAAATACTTTATTTTTATTAATGATTCTGGATCAGAAGGCCACCCCTGCAGTCAGGCCCTCCCTAAAATTGCCCACAGGGCAATTTCTTAACGGTCGTCCCGGTTCGAGACCTGACGGGACAACTATAAAGCCGGCTTCCTTAGCCGGTTTTTTTGTTCTGACCCGACAGGACAATTAAAAGCTAATTTCTGAGGCAACGAACTGATTCCCCTCGTTGCTTAGGACTGCTGCTCCTGCCTAAAGTGTTACTCTGTGAAAGGTAGAAGTCAATGGCACTAAGAGAATTGTTTTCTGCCGAACTCCACCATGTACCAATACTGCCAATATTGAGAAAATTTCCATTCTCAACACGATAACCTCCCGGGAAACCTATAAAGCCGGTTTCATTGGTTCCATTGTTACCATCACTCCATCCAGTTATGCTTTTCATTTTAATGCCTGCAGCTCCTTGTCCTCCCAAATGATTAATCAACTTAGCCCAATCATTATCACTCGACAAAGTCCAGCCAACCGGAGCTAACCCTCTATCATCGCTCACTGCATACCAATTGAACAGTTTGCCATATTTAACACCTAGTTTAGGATCGTTATTATAGTAACACCAGGCAGGTTTTCCCGATTCACCGGCAGTTACCCATTCTTTATTAGTTCTTGCTTCAGGAATTGTATCGCCATTTCGAAAAGTGTTAACATTCAGATTTGCTATTGCCCATTTTTGTGTACCAATTATGACAGTTAAAGAATCTTTTCTCTTAGTATCTGGTTTAGATTTTGAAGTCTTTTGGATGGATTTTGATTTTGTCTGTGCAGATTTTGAATTAGTCTGAGTGGATTTTGTTTTTGTCTGAACAGATTTTGAATTTGTCTGTTCTGAATTTGATCCACCAGGTTGATCGATATTACCCGATATATTTCCATAAGAAAACAGAAGTATAAAAACGCCGGTTATCTTGATAATTGTTTTTGTTTTTTTCATATCTGTTTTCTTTGAATTGATGGTAAACGCTTTGTTATTTTCAAGGACCACTGAGGATTATATTATTATCACCATTGTGGCTATCCTAAATGGATGATAAATGAGTATCATATTGCAGATCAATTTTCATTAATGAAAATCTTTAGCTTTTGTATTTGCTGAGCATCAAATATTAAACGTACATGGAAAGACTTTATTATGCAACTCACTCCTCTCGCCTCTCCCTCACTCCTTTTTTGAAATTTATTTCTCTCCGCAAATTACAAGTGCACTTGAATCAATGGCTACTTTCCCGCCAGGGTATCTCTGATTGATTGATTCAAAAACTTCGCTCTTAATTTTAACCTTCATCAGCATGGATTAAGTTTCAAGTTCAGCTAACAAATCTGGCTCAAAAATGGATGAGAATATGCTGATATATTCCGGAGTATCGCTTGACCTAATCGTTAATGAATTTCAGGTAAATAATTTTTAATCATTGTTATTAACATTACCACAAGTAGATTTATAAAACAAATGGAGAGTGAAATGAATTATTTACTTGTTAAATGCCAGAATCCACACACCAAACATTTATATGCTGACAAATCTTTTACACCTTTATTCTCCTGAAGATAGTCTATTGATTCTTTTGCATCATTAAATGAATTATATATGGCCTTTTTACATGGTGACTCAATTGGATATATCTTTCTTATGCGGGTTGGTTTATATTTCATTTGGATAAGTATTTTTCACAACGTATAGTCAAATATAAATATTTCGGAAATAATAGTGTATTTACAAAAAACAAAGTTTTCGTACATTGCGATATCAGGTTGCTTTGAATATTATGAGAAAAAGAAACCTCATTATTGGATTGACCTGCCTTATTGTAGTAACCATAGGGGTAACTGAGAATAGTCTTTTTCAACGTTAAAAAAAAATGCGCATCTATGAAAAAAAATATCCCCTTCCTTATTTTGTTGCTTAGCACGATAGTGTTTACAGAATGTAAACAAAGTTCTGATAAAAGAAACATCATTTCCCTTAACGGAATATGGCAGATAACCGATGGTAAAAAAGATGCTGTACCGACAAAATTTGACCGTACCATTCCTGTTCCGGGTCTGGTTACTCTGGCACAGCCGGCATTCATTAATGCTGCACCCCCGGTTGCTGACAGGTTATCTATTGATAAAAACCTGGACTTATTTTATCATCAGCAGGATAGCCTTCGTGAGACCTATTGGTATCATCGCACTTTCACTATAACCCAAAATATTCCTGAAATAGCTCTTTTGAAGGTTGGGAAAGCAATGTTTGGTACCAGAGTTTATCTGAACAGAACTTATATCGGGGAGCATATGCCCTGTTTTACACCCGGGTATTTCGATTTAAAAAAATCGCTTCATAAGGGGGAGAATGAATTAATTATTGCAGTGGGTTCTTGCAGGAACTCATTGCCCCAGGATATACCGGATGGTTTTGATTATGAAAAAAAACATTACATATCCGGAATATTTGATAATGTTGATCTTATTTTAAGCGGGACACCTTATATCCGGAATGTTCAGGTAGCACCTGACATTAAGAAAAAATCAGCCCGGATTCAAACCATTCTTTACAATACCGGTACATCTGCTTTTTCAAAAATTTCTTTTGTTATCAAAGAGGTAAAAACCGGAATCGTTGCAGGAGAATTCATGACTGATAAGATTTCATTGGATGCCAATAGTGACAAGACAATTGACATTGAAATACCAATCAGGGATTGTGTGTTCTGGTCGCCCGAAACGCCATTTTTATATACATTGGAAGTGAGAACTAATGGTGATGCTTACAAAACCCGTTTTGGAATGCGTGAACTTCGTTTTGATTCCGTTACTCATATGGCAGTGTTGAACGGGAAGCCATATTTTTTAAGAGGCACAAACATTTCGTTGTATCGTTTTTTTGAAGATCCATTGTGTGGAAATCTACCCTGGGACTATGACTGGGTACGCAAAATGCACCAGAAGTTTAAAAAGGATATGCACTGGAATTCATATCGGAATTGTATTGGTTTCCCTCCCGAAGTATGGTACAATATTGCTGATGAAGAAGGTTTTATGATTCAGGATGAATTTCCGATCTGGTACGGAGGCACCAACTGGAACACCTGGATAAAGAACTTAAATAGTGATGAACTGACCATTGAGTATAAAGAATGGATGCAGGAGCGCTGGAACCATCCATCCGTAGTTATCTGGGATGCCAGCAACGAAACTCAATTATCTAAACCTGATATTGATACAGCAATAGCCAGAGTCAGAACTCTCGACTTATCAGATAGAAGCTGGGATAACAGCTATAGTACATTTCGTTCCGGGAGCGATATATTTGAGTCGCATCCTTATCATTTTTATGATGCTAATTTTAAATTTAAAGATATTGCCAAAGCAACTATAATTCCTGAAGGCAATGCTATGAAAAATCCTGGCACTTGTCCTGTAATTATTAATGAATACGGATGGCTTTGGTTAAACCGCGACGGTAGCCCAACAACACTTACCAGACAACTTCTTGAAAATATTTTGGGTAAAAAGGCGACTGCACAAGATCGTCGGGAGTTATGTGCACAATATATTGCTGCAGAAACTGAATTCTGGCGTTGCCACAGAAAAGCTGCAGGGGTAATGTATTTTACAGGACTTGGTTATGACAGGCCCGATGGTCAGACATGCGATAACTGGATTGATCTGAAGAACCTGAAATGGGAACCTGAATTTTATTATTATGTACGGGATGCATTCTCTCCAATTGGTTTAATGATTGATTTCTGGGACGATACAATAAAAAAAGGCATCCCTCTGAACATTCCAATCATCGCTATAAACGACCTTGAAAAAGATTGGCAGGGGAAAATCAGGCTCAGGTTATTGAAAAACGAAACAGTTGTTCAGGAAAAAACGCAGGAAATTATCATTACTGCTTATGGTCAGAACAAACTTTCTTTTGTATTGGATAATGATCTGAGAGAAGGAAATTATACCATTGAAGCATCGCTTTTAGATACACCTTTTGGCACTATCAGAAGTGTCAGAAATATTAAAATGTAATCTTAAAAAAACTTTATTGCTTGTTGTTTAATAAGGTATGTTAATTATAATCTGACCGACTTTTGCAGTGGTCAAATAAGGTTGGATCTTATGACCTATGCAAGCAGATAGTCAATTTTTTATTTTTCACATTGTATAATTGCACTCTTGAAAGCTTCGGCAATATTCCTGGCTGATTCTACATCATTTACCCCGATCTCTACATCGGTTCCCCAGGCTTGCTGTGCCCCGTTTTTATATACTTTCACAAGTTTTTCCTTATTTTTGCAGGAAAGGGTCACTTTGACATTTTTGCCGCTCACTTTGAAATCGACCATTAGCTTATTCATATCGGAAAGGGCAAATTCATAAATTTCATCCGTTGTTTTGCCTTTATCGTCAGAAGTGGAAATGGTTAGTGAAATTTTACAAGGATCATTATTGGTGAGCTCTATCTTTTGCTTTACCTCATTTCCTTCGCTTTTCAGGTCGCCAACATTTTCCGTGATAAACTTCATGGCAGATTGTTTATCGGCCCAGGTCTTGTCTTTCGGCTTGCCATTGCCGGCGAGATATTTAATGGCTTCGGCGATGTCCTGGGCTTGTTTTGCATCGAAAGCCATGATTTCTATACCAGCATCAAATGCTTGTTGCTTGCCTTCTTTAAAAACTTTTACAAACGCCTTTTTGTTGTTAACTGATGCTTCAACATTCAGATATTTTCCCGATGACCCGATTTTTACGGTGCCGGGGTCCAGCATATATGGGTAAAATTCAAATGATTGTTCTCCCGATATGCCTTTCGCGTCGGTCTTACCTTGCACATATTTGACATTCAGAGGTTCTGTCGAAACTGAGCTAAAATTAAGCTTAAATATATCGGTCCCGATTGTTTCACCCTTTATTGTACTGGTTAAATAGGTAATGGCATCACCAATGTTTTTCCAGGTATCAGGCTGAGTTTCGGAGCTTTTTATGGCTGCTTTAAAAGCTTCCACCATTTCACGGGAGGTTTCTATATCGGCAGTTAAAATATCAACCTCATTTTGAAAATCCTGGAGTGCGTTGTCTTTATAATACTTAATAAACTTTGTCTTGTTCTTCGAAATGGAAACGACGGTTATCTTTTTCCCGCTTACTTTAAAGTTTAAGCTGTTTGCATCGATGTCGCTGAGATAAAACTCATACCGTTCCTCAATGGATTTGCCTTTCGAATCGGGCTCAGCATATGTAAATATCGATTTTGTCCCATTTCCAGGAGTAAAATTTATTTTTTGGCTAAGTGTTTTTTTCTCTAAGGTCAGTTCTGTGGTGTTTTTTGTAATAAAATCGAGTGATTTTTGCATGCTGCTAAAATCAGGGATTACCGATTTACTTTTTTCAATTGCTGTCGAAAAGGCAGCAATGATATTACGGGCCTGGTCGATATCTTCTGCAATGATTTCAAATTCATTATCAAAGCTTTGTGGTTCATTGTTTTTAGTATATTTAATATAATGTTCGTTCCCTTTGGTTTCAACCAAAACTGAAAGTTGTGTCCCACTGATCTTAACGGCTAAATTTTTCTTGTCGATATCCAGGATACTGAATTCATATTTTTCTTCCATGGAAACATTTTTCTGATCGGTCTTTTTAACTGTAAAACTGGCCAGGTAGTCCTTGCTGTCACCAAATGAGAAGGATTGTTCAACAGTTGCCGGGCCTGAATTTATTTTGGAAATGTTGTTTTTAAGCCAGCTCAGCGCATCTGTATTTGTGTTCCATCCTTTTTCGCCAGAGCTGACCAATGGTATGGCGGTCTTAAAAAGGTTTGCCAATTCTGTAGCTGCATCCGCACCCGATAATAAAATTTCTAAATAATTGGTATAGCTGTCAAGCTTATCTTCTTTGAAATGTTTAATGAACTTTTGATTGTTATTGATCGATAAGCTGATAAAAAGCTTTTTTCCGGATGTTTTACGTATAATCGTGTTTTTGTCAATATCAGAAACATAGAATTCAAAACTTTCTTTGGCAGTTTTGCCCTTTTCGTCAACCAGTACAGAAACGAAATTAAGTTTTCCTTTACTTTCGTCCAAAACATCAATAGATTGCTTATAGGTGCTTTTATCAATCTGAACATCCTGCACTTTCTCTTTTATTGAGGCAAGTGATTGACTTAGCTTATCCTGCGATTTCGCATCGAAAATCGAAACAACGGAGAGAACGACTATACAAAAGATTTGAAGAAAATTCGTTTTCATGGTGTTTAAGTTTAATGTTTTGAATAAAGATACAAAATTTTAACATACAGCATTTGATCATCCTCTTTGTTCAATACTGTCATGATCCGGGACCAGTGAAATAAATTACACGCATCACTATTGAAGATAGACCGTCTTTATTAAAAAACCAGTCATGGTGAAGCTTAACGAAGATACAATTGAGAAATTCATTCGTGAAAACAAAGATAAATTTGGGATTTATCGTCCACCTGATAGTCATCTGGAAAAATTCTTGTTTAAATTAAATTATAAAGTCAGACACATAATCAGTATTGTCCCATATCTGATCAGAGTCACTATTGCCACCATTATTATCTTCCTTGCATCTATTTTAATCTGGAATAATTATATCAGAAAAGACAGGAACGAAGTTACGCTAAGAAATAAAATATCGTTAGTCATTCACAAAATAACATTATAGGGTGCGCAGCAACTTCCAAAAATGCGAGTCATTAATTAAGGAATGAAAATATAAATTAATCGCATAAAATCTTAACTGTTATGGAAAATTCAAAAATGAAAAAACATGTAACCCTTGTCGGATCTATTCAAATAGGCTTTGCCGTCATTGGTTTAATGGGAGCTGTAGCAATTTTCGTTGCTCTCTCGTTTGCCAGAGCATTTACAGAAAATGATGATATCGCACAAATAGTTCTCAGGTTTTTATCAATAAGTCTTCCTATTCTTATCGGGACTCTGTCAACTCTGGGACTGGTTGGTGGCATCGGGCTTCTTGTCTATAAACCCTGGGCAAGGTACCTGGTAATCGTAATTGCTACACTCGGGTGTGTGAATATCCCAATTGGAACAATAAAAGGGGTCTACACAATTTGGGTATTGATTCAGGACGAAACTATTAAATTGTTTACTAAATAATAACCCCTGTTAAATTAATTTTCAATTTAGTAACCCTTATGTTGATATTACGGATTTTGACGATAAAATTGAATTCAGCATCACATAAATTTTAGTCCAAGAACAAAAATGAAAAATAACAGATCAGGTAAAAGAATATTATATACCATACTTTGTTCCTTTGTAATTTTGGGTGGATTTCAGGCTATGGCTCAGGAGACTGACTCCATAAGTAAGTCGGGGGACAAGCAACCACATTAAATGAAGCATTCGGTCAGGCGACATTGAACGATGGAAGTGCAATTAAGTATGGTTTTGGCTGGATGGTTAGTCAATTCAGAGGCTTGAAAGAAGTGGGGCATGGCGGTGATATAACAGGTTTTAATTCATATATCGCTCGTTACCCCGATGAACAATTTACCGTAATAGTATTATCAAATATCGAAATGAGACCGCCCGGTCCGCTGCCTAATGCAGGTGACCTTGCACATAAAATTGCTGAATTATACTTGTCTGATAAAATGAGTACAACAAAAGTGCACTTAGCTATCCAGCTTGATTCCAATATTCTTGATAGTTACACTGGTCCGTACAAATGGGTCAATGCATCAAAAGGTTGGATAGAAGCCAGCGGTGAGATCTTCACTATTGTAAAAAGGAATAATCAACTTTTTGGTCAGAGCAAATTGGGAGAGGTTGAGCTTTCAGCAGAAGCAGAAAACCAATTTTTCATGAAAGATAATTCGACAATCAAATTCACAAAAGATAATGCCATAGTGACCGGAATGATATTGGATGCAATGGGTCTTGGAGTTGCAATTGTGAATGCAGAAAAATTACGATAAAAACAAAGCTGACATTTCATTATCTTGTATTGATTTTTTGATTTTTGAATACTTTATGTGAATTCAAAGCTTACCTCATCAAAATATCAAAGTCACTGATGGGCCACCCAAATTATCAAACGCTTATATAATAAAATATGTAGGCGTTTTTAATTTTTGCCAGGTTTTTGGCAGATCTTTCACTAATTGGGTAATAAATAAAGGCCTGAGATAATTACCATCATACTCTTCTTATAATCAGGTGAAATATAGGGCAAAGCCGGTTTATTTCAGACTTAATTGGTCTGTTCAAAAGCCAATGGATCAGAACTTAGTTAGCAAGGCAATATTGACAACGGTCATCCGGAATTAAATATTTTTTGCTTACCTATTAACGTTAATTGAAATTTGACTGACCAAAGGTATTCCAGTCGACTGATTCTCGCACATTACTTCCTAAATTGTTGATCTTAAATGGCCTCCTTCTACAAAAAGCAGGCCCAAAATTGTGCTGCTTTGATTTAATTTTTCTTAAACAAACCATATATTTCGTGCCCTATATTCAGCTCAGGATTGATTCTGATTATTGAAAAGTGCTGATAAACACTAATGATATAAGTGAGCCATTTTGCCCTGTCCTGAATATACCATTTGTCCAATATTTTTTCCTTTTTTAATTCAATATTGTAAATCCCTGTACCCTTTCTTATTATGGAAGAATCTGCGTTTTTCCTGATAGAAACAGGACTCATTAACTTTTGATTCTTTTTCCACCCGTTACCCCGTAAAGTGGTTTTTATTGTATATGTATAATAATCAACAGGGATAAATCCTTCCTTGATTAAAAACTCTTTAAGTCCTTTCCCGTCATAATAATTCACATGATTTATAAGAAGTTCAGATGCCGAATCAGTCAATATTGAAGTCAGATAATGCTTCCATACATCTTCATGGCCGCTGGGTGTAATAAAATGAAAAAGCCCATCAGAGGTCAGGTATCTGTTTACATTCTTTACTACTCTTGATATATCGGATACGTGCTCGATGATATCCCTTGCAATCACCAGGTCGAACTTATTAATACAATCCTCTATAAAATGGTCCGGAACGTCATGTATAATTTTAAACTTGTGATGCTCCTGATTAAAATTTATAACATGAACGTTAATATCCATTATTGTTATATCGACGCTGGGAAAAACAAATTTTAATCCGGCAGAAAAATAACCCGAACCGGGACCCAGTTCCAGAACTGATCGTGGTGATATTTTTTTTCTTTTTAATGAGTATCCAAAAACAACTCCCCTTCTGAAGTTTCTGACGAAATTAATACATTCTTCTTTATCGCTTGATCTCGCAGACTCCTCAATATAATAGGCATTACACCCTTTTGAAATTTCTGAATCGGTCAGCATCGGGTCGAGTTGTATATGATTGCATTTTGGACATTTAATGAGTCTTGCTGTTTTAATGTTCCAGTAATCTACTACCGCAATCCGTTCCCCCATTTTTTCGTCACAAATCCTGCAACTCTCCTCTCTCTCAACAATATTTCCTCCAATGTGAGCAGGGATTCTTCTGAATATATTTTTCATTGTTATATGAGGAGAAACTTTATTTATCCTCCCCTGACTTGAATGAAGTCCATGGTTGTGTAGGGCGATCCTTAAGCAAACCATTCATCCAGTCGAACTGTTGATGTTTCTCTAAAAAAGATTTTGCATCAAATGGGATACCGCATGCAGAACCCCATCGTGCAATAAAAGACATCTGTTTTGCCATTTTTGAATCGACGACTTTCCCATCGATTGTTCCCCAGGGGGAAAAAGGAATATCAGCTCCATATATATCCGGGTCAAGATCAGGATGAGAACAAAGCGTTCTTAGGGATGGGTTATTTACATTTAAATAAGTATCGTAATGATCGGCTTCGAATCCTTTTGCCAGTTCAAGGTTTATTTTACCTGCATTTTCTTTCATTAATTGTTTCCACCTAACTCTTCTGGCAACCGAAGATTTTTTAATATCCATTTCAGAAGTTTTGGTTTCGAACCTCAGGATTCTGAGATCTTCGGCAACATTTGATCCGACGAAATAGCCATCTTTTTTCTTTTCAAAACCAATATACTTCAATCCGAGTTCAAGCCGGGCAATTTCGTTGGTATTAATATCACCAATCAGCCATGCATTTGCATAACCTCCATTGTTTCCTGTTTTCATTATTTCACACCATTCATCAATAGTGGAAGCATATTGTGTTGCATGTCTCATCCGTGCAAATTCAGGAATCCCCTTTTCATCGANNTCATCGAAAGGGAAGAAATCTCCGATTGTTGTTTCGGAGCCTACGAGTCCGGCATTTGTAATAAAGAAGTCTGTTTCGCTGTGAATTAATCCTGCAACAGATTGCATTAATATCCGGTGTCCTTTATCAGGAAGAATATCCAGAATAAGATTGCATAAAGGATAATAAAATGAACTCATAGTATTATGCCCAAGGACAATGCCACCATCTGTTGTCATACTTCCCGTCGCAATAAATGAACTGCAAGATTCCTTTTTAGGATCGGGTGAATCAGGGGAGATTGATTTTTTTACTGTAGGCCACCAGTAACCCATGAATTCAGTGGAAGCGTTATAAGCTACAATTTCATCACGTGTAGATAATTCACCAGCTGCTTTCATTCCTTCAACAATTCCATCCATTTCTTCCATGTTTTCTGCATCAATGTGTGGATTGAACATTTCTGCACTCTTCCGAACCATCCATTGCCATTCCATCGCGGTCTGATAATGCCAGACTTCGCTCATCTCCCGGAGAGCTTCCTTAATTTCTTTAGCAAGTAAATATCCATGCTGGAAACCACGTTCTTCCGGGTTGCCTTCAATATGAAGATAAATCCATCCATTTTTTTCATGACGATTCGCTTTTGACAACCATGTTTTCTGCTCATTTGTAAGCTGACTATTAGCCTGACTATGAGCTGAAATGTCTAAAATAAAGACCGCTAAAAGGAGAATTATTACATGTTTCTTCATTATTCAAAGATTTTAAGCCAAATGAAAGATAATTTTCTCAATTAAACCATTACATGCACTTTTTTTTCAAGTATGGGAGCAAATTTTCGCCTGATAAAGCGGGGTAATTATATGACGAAACATGGCTGCAGTAACATAAAGAGGGCAACCTGAACACCTTCATATTGCTCTCATAAAGCAGATATTTGTTTTAATATCTTTGTTATGTTAAAAGGTTTTATCTGAGGTAAATAAATTCCCTCCATTCACTATATGGTCCTGGGTTTCCTGTGGCTTTGGAAAAAGATCTTACTCTCCAGCGGCCAGGCTGTTTTCCAACAAAATTAATTGTATAAGAAGGAACATTAGTCGTTGCATTTTTAAGCAGTTTCCATTTGCCGTCGTTGTATTCAACCACAATTTCATATTTGCCAGCACCTTCAACATGTTTCCACTCAAATACTGTTCTACGAGGAAATATATTTAATTTTGCATCCGGTATCGGCGCTACAAGTTCAGGCGAGGCAATCTGTTCGGGTGTTATAGTCCTGTGTTCCTGCGCCTTAGCCATAAATGCGATATTCAATAAAATGATTGAAATTGACAATAAAAAGATTCTGCGTTTCATTTTAATTTCCTCCTCTTTTAATTTGAAAATATTTAAAACCAAACTTGTTTATCGTATAAAAGTATTTAATATTTTAGAATAACTTGCATTAATATTCTAAAATCCCATTACCCAGTTACCCTTTTGATGAACCCGGGGAATGAACATAAAACTGTGATTGCCCTTCAGGGCCTTACCATCTAAACAGTCAGCAATCTAGCTCTTAATTGAGTGAGTACTTTCGTCCCAGTAGACTGTTTTCTGATGGAAATATGCTTCATTTGCCATGTGGCAGGCAATGGCAGCATGATTCCCGAAAACAGCATCTTCAACTACCTGTTTACGTGATTTTACCGACTCGAAGAAATTCCACATGTGGGGATTAAAATCATCCCAGTCGTGACCACGATAGTTCACCTCATCATAAAGGGGTTCCTTTCCAAGCTTAGGGGCATGCTCACTGTACCATTTTGCTTCATACTCAGCACGCATCTGGTGAGGAAATCCGACGGCATAATAACTGGGGACCAGATCAATACCTGGTTGCGGCGCATAACGGAGATTAAACTCACCTGCGTCGAGAATACCCTTGGGACCCATAAACCGGGCCAGCTCAGGAGTCTCAGTTCCAAGACCTAACCTGCAATAAACAGGAACACCGTGATAATCAAACAGAACAACATGCAAATCTGGCATGTTTCTTCCGTCTTTCCAGCGGAAGATACCCCCCAGGGCTGTAGCAGACCGTGGAGCTTCATTCCATCCTAATGTAACCATCATGCCACTGACTAAATGAACCATAAGATCACCACCCACTCCGGTACCATACTCTTTCCAGCAGCGCCAGCGTGCAAAACGTTCTTTATTAAACGGAATCTTCGGAGCATCATTCAGCCAGGTATCCCAGTCAAGAGTACTGGGAGACAAATCAGTTGGCGGAGGGTACTCCCAGGCACCTGTGGGATCATTACGGCCAAGGGTAATCTCAACCTGTTCTATATCGCCAATGGCTCCGCTGCTATAAAGCTCTCTTGCTTTTTCACAGAGCATGGAGCTTACCCTCTGGGAACCTATCTCCACGATCCGGTTGTTCTTCTGAGCCGCTGCCACCATATCAAAACCATCTGCGACGGTATGCGACATAGGTTTCTCACAATAAATATCTTTCCCCGCGTTGCAGGCGTCCACAACTACGCGTTTGTGCCAGTGATCAGGGACCGCAGCGACGATGCAATCTACATCCTTGCGATCGAGCAACTCCTGGTATTTGCGGGTTGTATAAAGGCTGGGATTTCCTGTAATTTCTTTTGCAAGGGTGTGCCTGCCGTCATAAAGATCAGCAGCTGCAACACATTCAATCCCGGGAAGGGTAATAGCTCCGGAAAGCAGCCCTGAGCCCTCCATGCCTATTCC
Source organism: Bacteroidales bacterium (assembly GCA_003141525.1). Lineage (GTDB taxonomy): Bacteria > Bacteroidota > Bacteroidia > Bacteroidales > VadinHA17 > LD21. Next base: position 47,429 of record PLML01000222.1, on the reverse strand, counting down.
TATTATTCCAAATCGCAGCTTATCGCTCGGGGCGATTTTTTTTGACGGAGAACCGTAAGGTTGTGCATTCAGCTGAATGGTTCTTGCTGCCAGCATACCGCCGGTTGCCATAGCTCCTGTCTGGATGAATTTACGTCTTGTCAGATTGTTTTTCATAAGTCTTTCCTCCTTTTTTTATTATTGGAAATGAAATTCCTTCTATTTTGATTCAAGTTGATTTTCAAAAAACACTATAGTAAAAGTAAAATTAAATCACCAATTAACCTCAGGTAAATTAATTTTACCTTCAAAGGATTTTGTGAAATAATAACTATAACATATCGCCCCAAATGGTCCTATTCTTTAACAGTTTTTCCCGCAGAATTTGAATCGGGGGCATACCATTATCCAACAGAAGGTCATGAAACTTTTGTAAAGAGAAATTTTCTCCCTCCTGTTTTTTGTAGTCTTCCCGGAGTTTAAGAATCTGCAATTTGCCAAGAGTATAATAAAGATATCCGGGGTCGAAGGTACCGCGAATAGCTTCCTGTCGCGACGGTTTTTCACCCTGATTCCAGTTATCCATAAAAAACTTCGTTGCATCATCCACTGACATCCCCTGGCAATGTGTTTTTATTGATACACACAACCGGCATAAGCGAAGCAAGGCTTCACCGGATTGAGCCAAACGATATTTTGCAGATCTGATCGGATCACCATTATTTCCATATCCTTCGTCTATCATCATTTTCTCTCCATAATGCGCCCACCCTTCTATAAATGCATAACTTCCAAAGATTTTTTCAATTTTTGCGGTTGGGGATGCATTAAGGTGGAGAGCTTGAATGTAGTGACCCGGATATGCTTCGTGAATAGTGGTGATATCGGTTGTATAATAATCAAACATAGAAAGCCAATCTTCTTTTTGTTTTATCGTCCATGTCGGATCGACTGGTGTAATGTAGTAATATGCTTCAGTTGCTTTCTTTTCGAAAGGACCAGGAGGATTCATTGACGCCGTACTGGTAGATCTGGCATACTTCGGTGTTTCTTCAACCTTAACGCGAGCTTCAGATGGAATTGAAACTATCTTTTTATCTAGTAGAAATTGTCTAATGGCTTCCATATTTTTTTTAATATCTGTTATCAGGCTGTCGGAAACCGGATGTTCCTTCTGGAGATCTCGATAAACTTCTACTGGTTTTTTCTTAGGATCAATAATCTTCGCCGTAGCATTAAAGACATTTTTTTCACGCTCAAGTTCCGACATTCCTATTTCAAGTATCTTTTCTGGAGTCATTGAAATGTCCTCACCAGAAAGCAGCATTTTCTGATATTTTTCTCTGCCAAGCGCATAATTATTATGGGCCTTCGGTAACTTTTCTTTTTCGAGATACTCAGTAAATTCTTTCAATTCTGATATAGCTTTATTATTTACAGTTTCGAATACAGCCATAAGAGAATCTTTTCCCAGTTCTTTTAATGCCATTTTCAAATCACTGTTTAAAAAATCTGCAGAACCTTTGGCTATTTGAATGGCAGTCTCAACATAAGGTTTGGCAAGAGAATCGACCAGATTGGATCTTGCAGCAGCAAAAATTATCGGAGCTTCTCTCTCGATAGCAATGATAGATTTCAGGCGGTCCTTAAGTGGTGCAAAATTTCGCTTGATGTAGATGCTTACATCCAGGGCACCGGCATAGGTCATCGGATTCTTAGTGTAAGATTCCATCTCCTCAAAATTGAAGATCTCATTCTTTATACCGCAATGCAATATGCGAAAATCATAATACATTCCCGGACTCATAGAAGCAGTATCAAGTTCGTTAAGCATTTGGTCGTACATTTTGAGTCGGGCAAGCTCTTTTTTGAGTGATTCCTTGCTATAGTTTGAGATCTTACCATCGGACTCATGAAATCCCAGATAGACAGACAATTCAGGTCGCCAGGCCAGATAGCCTGTCAGAAAGTCTTCTGAAATTTGTTCGAATTTCGCGTCTCCTTTCGCTGAGGCGGAAGGTTTTATGCTTTCCTTACAGCTTATTAATGTGGTCGTTAAGGCTAAAAAAAGAATAATCAGTTTTTTCATAGGTATTTGACTTTGGTTTATCTGATAAATGTATCTAAAATTGACTATAATGAGAGTGGTTTTTCAATTCTTCGTTACTTTTTTAGCTTTAAGATCAAATTTGTTTAAAGCATCCCCTGATCCTTATTCCATTTCCTTTTTAAGAAAGCATCCACATCATGAGTCTCTTAAAGAACGTAGTGTGGATTGATGTCAAAATATACACTGATATCTTCTTTGAATGTCGCTTCGAGTTCCGTCTTAAGGGCATCGACAAACTCACTCACCCACCCGTCGCCTTTATTATCCTTCTGTCGGTAGCTGATGAAGATGTTGTATTCATAACCGTGAATTAGGCTTGCCATATTAATCGTTCCTTGAGATAAAGTTAGGAAAGACATTTATATAACACAAATTAAAAACCATTCGCCAGAAACTTAATCCCAATGGAAAGTTTCTTTTGTTTTCTATCTTTGTCTTAAATTGTTTTATCAATATATTCAGTTGGATCTTCAAAAACATAACACTTTTGCAGCATTTAATTATTGGTATAAATAAAAATTCATAAATTAATTTAAACAAATTAACACAAATGAAAATCAAGCTTTTTTTAATCGTAATCCTGTTCGCAGGACTTTCTGGAATCGATACATTCGGTCAGACACCCAGATTTAAAATCTCTCTCGCCGAGTGGTCATTTCATCGTGCATTGGGAAAGGGGGAAATGACTAATCTCGATTTTCCGAAAATTGCTAAAACTGTATATAATCTTGATGCGGTAGAGTATGTTTCAACATTTTTTAAGGGTAAGGCAGAAGATACCGGGTACCTTACAAGTTTAAAAGACACATGTGCAAAATATGGTGTTAAAAGCCTGCTGATAATGGTTGATGCTGAAGGAAACCTGGCTGATACTTCTGCTGCTGTACGACAGAAAGCTGTTGAAAACCACTATAAATGGGTAAAAGCTGCCCAATTCCTTGGATGTCATTCAATAAGGGTAAATGCTGCAGGAAAAGGAACAATGGGACAGGTTCAACTGGCAGCTATTGATGGCCTGACAAAGTTATCGGATTATGCAGCTAAGTATAATATCAATGTTATCGTAGAAAACCACGGAGGTAATTCTTCGATCGGAAAATGGCTATCGGAAATTATGAAAGCAGTTAACAAACCCAATTGCGGAACCTTACCTGATTTGGGAAATTTTTTCGAATATGACCGTTATCAGGGAGTCAAAGAGATGATGCCGTTTGCAAAGGGAGTCAGCGGGAAAACCCACGAATTCGATCAGGATGGAAATGAAACAGTTATTGACTATGTAAAAATGATTAAGATTATTGCCGACTCAGGTTTTAAGGGTTACATTGATGTTGAGTACGAAGGCGAAAAATTAAGTGAAGCTGATGGTGTGAAAGCTTCAATAGCCCTGGTCAATAAGGTTATTGCTCCTTATAATAAATAAATTAATAGGGGCTGTCAAAAAAGTCCTTTGAGACCCTTGGGGAATACCTTTTTTGACACCCCTTATCTTCAATTTAACACCCAATTTGATCAGACCAGTTTCATATTGACAGGATCCCAGTTAATTATTTTTTTCTGGAAATAACTGTCATTGCATGCCAGACAGGGAGCACATGCTCTGAATGCGAAAACAGGATCCTCAACTACAGGTTTACCGGTTCTGACTCCCTCGAAGAAATTAGCAAAATGCTCAAGATGTTCATCATAATCTTCAGGAGGTGAGTATTTTGTGCCAGGCTTAACCAGTCTTACCTGATCTGCTTTTGAGTATTTCTGATTATATCTTTTCAGAAGCTCTTCCTGCATTGCCTTGGGATATGTATCAAAGGCATCCCATCCTCCTATTCCCGGAGCCTTGGACATAATGCTGTTGGTGACAACAAATCCGTTATCCAACATTTCAATAATGCCTTCACTGCCTATAAACCTTGTCACTGACTTTTCTCCATAGCCGCTCACAAAATTTACCCTTAACATTACCTGGAATGAGGGATGTTCTTTTGTTTCAGGGTAATGCAGTATTGCTACCATAATATCCGGAACATCACGTTCATCTTTCCACCAGGTGAGCTGACCTGAAGCAAATATCTTTTCAGGACCCTTGGAATCTGTCAATACATGTATACCTGACAACAGATGGACAAACAAATCTCCTGCGACCCCGGTTCCAAAATCATGGTAATTTCTCCACCAGAAAAACTTCCTGGCATCATATGGTATCTTAGGTGTGCCTGCAATATACCTGTCCCAGTCCACTGTCTGCGGTGATCCGTCGGTCGGCATTGTGTATTCCCAGGCACCGAGAGCATCCTGCCTGTCAAATGAAGCCTCAATACAATTAAGCTGGCCAATAATACCTGTTTTATACAGCTCTTTTGCTTTGCGATAAACTATGCTGCTTACCCGCTGACTTCCCACCTGCATTGTTTTTTTTGTTTTATCATGGGTTGAGATAACGTCCAGTCCCTCACTTAGTTTATGCACCATGGGTTTTTCACAATAGACCGATTTACCGGCATTCATGGCATCCATTGATATCCTTGCATGCCAGTTATCACTGGTGGCAATTACTATTGCATCAATGTCTTTGCGGTTCAGAATTTCCCTGTAATCTTTAGTTGTAAAGATATCTTTGCCATATTTCTCCTTAACTCTCTCAAGCCTGCCAGAATAGAGGTCGCAGGCAGCAACTAATTCAACTCCCGGGACTTTTATAGCTTTATCGATATCCTGGTTGCCCATGATACCCATTCCAATTCCGGCAATTCTTATTTTGTCGTTAGAAGAAAAATTTTTACTATACCCTATAATATGTTCTTCCATTTTTTCACGCGATGCAAAACCGACTAATGGTCCGGCAGACAGAAGCACTGCAGTGCCTCCCAGGTTTTGGAGAAATTTTCTCCTAGATGTTTTTGTTTTCATATGAGTAAGATTAAGTTTATTATTTGATTTTTTCCAAAAGATCCTTTACAGCATCTTTATGTACCATGAAGTCCATCATCTTAAGTTTTACGTAATCAGAAGAGAAAAAATAGTAGCCGAATTCACTTGCATTCGGGTCGTTGTTTCGTGAGCCTGAACCCGAATCTTTTATGAGATACCAGTCCTTCCCATCTTTTTCAAGGTATCCCACCAGGTGCATTCCATGATCGTCTGTTGTTGTCTCGTTTGAGAACCTGAATTGCCGGGCATCGTCGTTGATGTATGCCGAAGGAATATCAAAATCAGGGACAATTGCACATTGTGTCTGCCTGTCGAATCCGGGTTCAGATATGTCTCCGCCTATGCTTACGGTGTACCCGTTACGAACTACTTTTTTTAATGTCTCCATGTAAACGTCAAGAGGAACATTGCAATAGTCAGCACTATGCCACCAGTTATCAGGCACTTTGTACTCCACGTATTTATAAAATGGCTCCTGTTCATAAGAAAGAATATCGACATAATCATCAGGATTGATGCGGATAGCATCATGAAGATACTGTAGCGGGTTCATCTTTTTCCCATCGACGATGATTTCAGAAGGAGGTTCTCCAATGTAATGCTTCATGATAGATTTTATTGTAGCCACTGCAGCCTCTTCATCCCATGCTGAATTGGCTTTCAACGACTGGAGATAAGCTTTCATTTCTGTAATCATTTCCTCACTATTATGGAATTTTCTGGAAACGGGTAATCCTTTATAGTCCGACTCTGGAATAATCCCATACTTCTTCCACATACGTGTGACGGCATTTGCTTCAGATCCCTCATCATAAGCGGAGTTACTTCTTTCCTCAATAAACCGGCGGGTCTTTTCCACATATTCCCAGTACACGGTATACATTTCAGAAAGCTTTACTTTTATTTTGTTAATCCTGTAAACCTCAGATTCAAGAAAAGATGTGGTTGAAAAGCACCAGCAGGTATTTGTATTGCCTTGCGAAACAGGCGGATTATGCCATTGCTGATTTTTGTAAAGCTCCACTTTGTTGGGGAGCTGATAACCCGTAAGATCAACTCCAAGTATCTTATTCTCTTTTATAGGAGTTGTCTTTCCCTTTACTTCCCTGTCGTCCTTCATTATAGAATTCTGATAGAATCCGGGCTTTGGTACTGTAAAAATGGCTTTGTCTTTATTTTGTCCGTTAACCGGCATAAAAAGCACTAATCCTGAAATGATTATGCCATAAAAGATTCTTAAATTCATTCTGTACATATTCCAAGTTTTTAGGTTAATAAAATTAATGTTTTTAATGAAATCAACACTTCTTCTTCCGAATCAGACTTTCCTTTTATATACTTTTCTCCCTTTATTGTAAAAAGAGATCTTAGCTAATTTTTGATATCTATTTCAATATCATACTTATCCAAAAGTCCTGCGATTCCGGGCATTGAAAATATTGCTTTTCTGATACGGTTTTTTTCAGGGTCAATAGAATAGTTAAAAGAAGTGCGAAAATCAGTTTTTTCGAGAATAGTGTTATCAAATGTCGCCTTTAAAAAGTCGCAGTTATCAAAAACTGAACTGCTTAAATCGCATTCAGTAAAATCAACTTCATGAAGTTTTAAATTTCTGAATGTTCTCTTTTTAAGTTTTGTTTGATAAAAAGAAGAATGAGTGAGATTACAATTGTCAAAACTTACCGATAAACCAAGTTCATTGCAGTTTTCAAAGTGCATCCCCAGCATTTTGCAGTTCCTGAACCTTACTTCGCGTAAAGCTGTTTTAGTCAAATTAGCCATGCTCAGGTTGCAGTTTTCAAATTCGCATTCCATAAATACAACAATTGCGAGGTCGGAGTTGGAAAAATCACAACTTATAAAGTTGCAGGATTCATATTCACCTTTGATCAGAGGTTTTTGGGTGAAATCTACTTTATTAAATGTTTTTTCTTCAAAATATTCTTGTTCCATTGCTGGTCAGATTAATTGCAGTGCCTTTGATTCAGTCTTCACCTGCTTCATGAACCGCAATAATGGCTTTTGTAAAAGTAAAAATTTAAATTTCAGGATAAGCTCACCGCAGGCAATTAAATCTATCGTCCCTGTTTAGTTTAAATTTTTTATACCATTTGTCCCAGAGTATTTCACCGGTTGCTCTGAAACCATCAAATTATCAAATTCACCAATATCTATTGCAGAATAATTTAACCCTTCCGATTTGACTTTTAATTTTTTCATTTTTCTGATTTTAATAAATGTGTCTCTCTCTAATTGAAGCTCTTCGCAGCAANNGCGCTCGCGGGGATTCAAATTTGTGCTGTATGTTAAAGATAATTTATTTTGGAGAATCATAGCCGGGTTTTTGTCGTCAGGACAAACTTATCATGTAAATCAGGCAAGGACAATTTATATGCCCATAGTTCAAAGAAGAGGTACGAGGAATGCCCGATTGAGATATCACCATTTTAGAGGATTGATGTAAATGGAAAACAATTTTGCTCTTTATTGATTATATTTACTCCTGTAAAGCCGGAATCAATGCATATTGGACTCAATATTGCAGACCCCGGTAAAGAACGCATACAAAACGGGTAACTATTCATCAAACTATGAAAATTAGAAAAAATACCTGGACAGGACTTCTTGTCTTTTTCCTAATCCTGGGTGTAAAAAACATGAATGGCGGATTACTGGCAGCAAATTCAGATCGCGATTCGGTTACGATTAAGAAATGCAAGGATTTTAAGATAACCGGTGATGGAGTTTCGGAAGCGTGGAATAAAACCGGTTGGATTAACCTGGTTCAGCAGGATCCGAACACCTTGTCGTACAAGACTAAAGTTAAAGTCCTGTATTCTGAAACTGGAATCTATTTCCTTTTCAACTGTGAAGATAAAAAGCTGACCTCGACAATGAAAGCTGATAATCTGAATCTTTGGGAAGAAGATGTTGTTGAAGCTTTTCTCTGGACTGATGAAAATTTCCCGGTTTATTTCGAGTACGAACTTTCTCCGTTTAATTTCGAGTTGCCGATTATGGTACCTAATAATAAAGGAAATTTCCTGGGCTGGCTTCCCTGGCATTACGAAGGAGACAGAAGAACTCAACATGCCACAAGCGTTACAGGAGGCAGCATGGAAAGCGGAAGTACTATATCAGGGTGGATTGCCGAGTTTTTTATTCCTTATAAATTGCTTACACCGTTAAGCAATGTACCCCCTGTATCGGGAACAAGATGGAGGGCAAATATGTATCGTATTGATTATGATAATGGTGAAGTGGCTTATTGTTGGCAAAAAACAAGCAAAACTTTTCATGAGTATAATAAATTTGGGATATTTATTTTTGAATAAAATATGGCATTTTACTTATTGATCTCAAACAATAAACTCTCTGGTTTGTTTTTCTTATAAACGTCATTTTGAAAGGTTTCATAAGAAAATAAAATTGCATTAAAATAAACTAAAGTTTAATTTTGATATTAAATTAATTTAGTTACTATGGAACAGAAAGAGAAATCAAATCATGAATCGTTTTGGCTCCAATATTTGCGGCTGTTGGCACTTTAACTGCTCTTGCAACACATTGTACAATTGTAGTCGAAAAAAGAAATAGTGAGGAAGAAAAATGATTATTAAGTTTTAATTAAATAATATTGGAACGATGAAAACAACTAAAGCAAAAACAGTAAGCAAAACAAAAAAAACTCCGGAAGCCGATAAACCATTAAAGAAGACAAAAGTTACTGCTGGCAAATATGTACCCAGTGAAGAAGAGATACGCGAAAAAGCCAGGGAAATCTATTACGAACGTATCGCGCGTGGTGAGCATGGAACACCCGAAGATGACTGGCGTGAAGCAGAGGAACTTTTAAAAGGCTCCTGATAATTTGAATGTTAAAACTCCGGGAAAATTTGATCTAATTGAAGAAGAAGGTAGAAATGTAAGTGAATCCATTTTCACGTAACCACCAGCGAAAAGCTTTGGCAATCTTTCTTTTTTTTAATAAGACAACGCCATGCTCGTTTGATATAATCCGATAGACAGTTTTCATAGCTGCTTTATTCTGCTTTCTTCTAAATCAGTTCAGATCATAATTCCTAAATTTCTTTAGATAATCGAATATTGATGTTCCAAGAACATCTTTCTTGTTTATTCTTCCATTTGAATTCAGAAATTTCTCTAATGAACCTGCGCCACCCAGATGTGATGCAGCTATCATCCCTGATTTCGTAATTATGACACCATTAATTGAATCCCCGATAAAATGTTCATAATCCGCCAGGATCAGAAGATTTACCCTTATCAGAGTCTTCAGAACTTCCATTTGCAATTCCCTGGGGAAAATTCCGGGATTTGCTTTAAACTTCTTCAATGTTATTTTCCTGTATCCGAGACATTTTAAGGTAGATTCATCAAACTGCCATTCACCGAAACAACCTATCCGGTTAATACATAACCAGTTATTCCCTGATTCGCTATAGCCAAGGTCATTTATAAACCTGGAGAATTCCGATTCATGATATTTCTCATTAACAAAATCTGATAACGATTTGAATTTAAGCATTCCCAGCTTAAAATCAATCTTCGGAGCGCCGCAGATATGAGAAATAAAAATAAACAGGAATGTAAGAAATACTTTTCTCATGATTACACAGATTAAGAATTATATTCCTTCAATTAAAATGTTTAATTATCTATACAAAGTTAGACCTTGTATATACGGAAGTCAATCTCTGGAAACTCTGATCCGTGTTAAATGAGTCATTATTTTTTATGTTTCATCACAGAAAATCAGACGGTTAGTTAAAAGAATAAAGGATTAATAAACAGATTATGTCGGTTCGTCAAAATGCAGTCAAAATTTACTAATAGTTTGGGTAAAATGCAGTTATTGAGATACATTGCAAAGAGATAAAACAAAGATATTCAGAGCTATATATAAATATGAAAATCTCTGATTCAGACTTTTTCCGTAAATTGAGAATTTGACCAAATATCAATTAATTTAGATAAAAAATCAGGCGTCTTTCCTATCCCCCTGAGTCCACATCTGTTTTTCATTTCAAATTGAATACCTCGATGTCGACAGGATGATTCTGTTCAGGCTGGGCCTGTGGTCTGTTTCCTTGAGGCGGCATCCCCTGGGTTCCAGGTTTATTTGAAGGTGGCGGGCCATTGGGGTTTCCCTGAGGAGGTCCGCCGGGACCACCCGGACCGCCACCAGATCCGCCAGCAGCATAAATTTTATTATTCAGGACTGCTGCTGCCATTCCGTTTCGGGCAAAATGCAGACTGTCGGTTTCCGTCCATTGATTTGAACCAGACGGATCAAGGAAAAATGTATTTTTTTGTGGCGCGTTCCTCTCGGTTTCAGTTGCTCTTTCTCCCCCCATATAATAAAGTACATTGTTTAAATTCACTAAATTGCCACCGCCACTTCCCAAAGTAAGCCTTGCTGAAAGAGTTGACCATCTGCCGGAAGAAAAGTCATAAACATCCACATCGAGGACTGTTTTTGCGAAAAACTGCACTTTGTTTTCAGGATCCCGGAAACTTGTGTTCCTGCCACCCACCACATAAAATTTGTCCTTAATGACTGTTGCAAAGCAATGGTCCCTTATATGTGGTGCATCAGCCAAAACAGTCCATGTTTTTGTTTCAGGATCATAACAATCAAACAAATTATTGGTTCCACTGGAATGTCCATGCTTTATCCCTGCAATTAAATACAATTTACCTCGATATTCAGCGGCCCCTGCGCCAGCTCTTCTTCTGTCAGATGGAATTTCACCCCCCTTTTCCCATGTATTATTTTGGGTGTCATAACTATAAACATTAGCCATAGGCACCTGATCCGGAAATCCTCCTCCAGAGAAAGCATCCAGAACATATATTTTATTATTATAGGCGACAGCCTGAAAATGATGCATTATAACAGGTGCCTCAGCAAGTTTTGTCCATGTAAGTGAACCCGGATCAAGGCACTTTACCGGTGTAGTTACATCTCCGTCATTACCAACCAGATACAATTTCCCGTTTACTGCTGCCATACCACATTCACTGCAATCTGGCACAGTGTTCACTGTTTTCACAACCTGCCAGTAACCTTGTTGCGCGTATACACTATATAAACAAAACGATAAAAACAAAAAGGCTGAAACTGTTATTTTTTTCATTTTTAAATCATAATCACAAACATTAAAAATTACTGATTAAGGAAACTTGTTTTGACTGCACTGTTCAAGATTGCTGATGGAAATGAAGAAGCAAAAGATTAGACAATTCCATAATAGATGGAAGCTTACAGATCTCTTTTACAGGTACTTTTTTATCCTGTGCCAGTAATTGGTTGTAAGATGGCCGGATCCATTCCATTTTCTGGCTATCTGTTCCAGATTATAAGGACCAACCTGATCGGCGTAGTATAAAAAAATCTTTTCTGAAATTTCATAATTAAAAAGATCTTCCCTGGTATAGTTGATTCCTGTTCGTTTATTATAATCAATTAGTCTTATAGGACGTATCTGAAAAATTCCTGCTGCTCCTTCCAAAGGATTGTAAGCCATGGTATCACCTTTTGTTTCTATCATTCCTACCGCAAAAGCCAGCATCTTATATGGTTCTATCGGTGCCTGCTCAAAAATAGTAAATGATTTCATGCTGGGTGCTGAAAGCGGTAGTGAAAGGGATAACAATATAAAACAGATAATTTCTATTTTTTTTGCATTAATGTACATACCAAAACGTTGAATAATTCTTATAAAATGCAAATCTGAAATTTTGTCTGTTAGTTAAAATTATTTAATATGAGTATCGGCAATCATGAATAAAACAATAAATGCTTAAGAAGTTATGACCCTCTTCCCAGCCTTCCCCCACGGGNNTACTGATTACTGATAGTCATTTTATTTAAAAACCATTACTAAAGACAAATTTAGTATATAACTTGTTGTAAATAAATGAAATTCATTCTTTTTTATAAACAATATTTCAACCAGACAGATGCGCTTAAGATTAAATGACAAAAAAAAAATTACTGCGATATTCCGGATTGTAAGGAGAAGATATTTCGTTAGCCCTGGGAATCCCGTTTAATTTTATAATGATAAGTGATCCTCTGATACCCGGAAAGGATTCTTTGAATTGGAAGACAAGTATAGTCTAGTTGGTAATGATTATGCTATTCTTCTATGGTTTTGTGTCCTGAAATATGTCAGCCCATTAATTACTGTCATGTCAATTATTTTGAATCCGTGCGATTCAAGAAGTTTTGAAAAATCATTGCTATCTATATCAACGTCGATTTTTGAATCTAGAAAATTAAGAAATCTTTTGTACAGTCTTGTTGTTACACTAACTCCCTTGTGAGTTTTTCTATCATAAAAGCACCCTATAAAATTGGCCTTCGGAGATAATCCGTCATAAAGAGTTTGTAAAAAATCATCTATATGTTGAATAAGGTTCAGTTTCTTAAGGTTAATTAAAGTTTTTACTTCTTTTAATTCTTCATAATCATAATAATAGTGCAGCTTTGAAGAGAGTATCAGTAAATTGTCTTCTTTTGAAAGACCGTTCCAGTCAAGGTAATTTAAAAAGTTCTCATCAACTTCAGCAACCAGTTTATCCGGAACTAAATTATTTTTTCTTGTTTCATGCGAAATTTTTGACCTGTTTAAATTTGCCCTCAGTTTTTTATCTGGGATCATGACCGGCCTTTGTAAAACTAAAATATCTTCCATAATTATATGTCTTTTATTCGATGTAAAAGTAAATCTTAACAACATGCATGTCAAGCGTCTAATGCCCAATTAATGGGGAAATGAGACTAGCTTTGGTGTACTTTGTCATTTAAATCCTGGTGTATAATTACGGGAACTAACAGTTAACGCCATAAAAATGGCGCTTCGTCAAAAATGGGGTTTCTTTTATGAGCTAACAGGATTAAATCTGGTTAAATTAAATCTTTATAAAATGGAATATATTGAATATCAGAGGGGTATATATCAATATACCTTGATATAGTTCAAAAACTTCAAATAATGGGAATTTGACTAATATATAGTAAAAAGTGATAAGAATTTACGACTATTATCCGCGATTCAACCTGTATGTAGAATTGCAGGTTTATTTGCCTGATGGAATAGGTTTTAGCGGATCAGAATTTAATGTTGTAATGATTTATAGCAGTTATCTATACGTCACGGATAAGTTAAAAACAGTATCTTTAATGTTGAAAACCATTGCACCTGATTAAGTGGAAATCGATCTTAATAAGATTACTTAATTTTAAAGAAAATGAAAACCTTAAATCTAACCCTGGCATTGATTGTTTTAACTCTATGCTGTTTTGGACAGAAGCTTCCTTTACCGGCCGATAAAAAAGCAACGAAGGAAACTGTTATCCTTTTCCAGTCATTATATGAACTTAAGAGCAAGGGTGTAATGTATGGCCACCAGGATGACCTGATGTATGGGTACACCTGGTGGTACGAAAAGGATCGTTCGGATACAAAAGAAATGTCTGGCGATTACCCCGCCATTGCCGGTTTTGAACTTGGTCATATTGAATTAGGTAGTGAACGAAGTCTTGACTCTGTAAGTTTTTCGCAGATTGCAGAACAAATCAAAATCCATTATAAGCGTGGAGGCATAATTACCATCAGCTGGCATCTCAACAATCCTCTGACCATGCAAATAAGGGATACCCTTACCGCCTGGCCACATGGAACAGCATGGGACGTAAGTTCAAAGGAGGTGGTTTCATCTATTCTTCCGGGTGGTAAGTTAAATGAATTGTTTAACACATGGCTGGAACGGCTTGCCACATTTTTTATCGGATTAAAGGATGAAGATGGCCACCCAATTCCCTTCATCTTCAGACCGTTCCACGAACATTCCGGTTCCTTTTTCTGGTGGGGCACCAACATTTGTACCGATCAGGAATACTCTGCCCTGTGGCGTTATACAGTCACTTTTTTGCGGGATAAAAAGAATATTCACAATATACTTTATGCCTACAATACCGACCGGGTGACCAGTCTTGATCAATACTTGAGAGGTTATCCCGGGGATGACATAATCGATATGCTTTCACTTGATATGTATGACCGTGGGGAACAATTTGGCAGAGAACTCGATACTGCTTTAGGTTTTGTTACCAGGGAGGCAATCTCGAGAAATAAGCTGACAGCATTGAGCGAAACAGGCGAAAGAAAAGGAATGAATAACTGGTGGTCTTCAGTGTTATTACCTGTCGTAAGCAAGTATCCTGTCGGTTACGTATTAACATGGAGAGACGCCTATAAAACAAAGTTTTCAGTATCGGGAAACCCTATTCAATCTTCGCCTGATGATTTTAAATATTTTTATAACTCTCCCAGGACACTGTTTTTAAAAAAGGTACAGGAAGCGGATGTTTATAAAAGAAAATAAAAATATATTATGAGTCTTGGCTGCCAATAATAATATCATTGGAAATTCCTGGCTGGAGCTCGGAATGAGGAACCGAGCACACATGCGTGCGAGCTCACCGAAGGTAATCTCTAAGGATTTATTCTTTTATTATTTTAATTGATTTTCGAAAATCGGTGTTATAAACTTCAACAATATAAACACCTTTGGCCATGGTGCTAATATTGATACTGGTCTTATAACGGCAATTTGTAAGTTCTCTGATTTTCTTGCCCATAGTGCTAAATATCTGAACATTATAAATTGCATCATTGCTGAGCGCCACTGTGAATTCTTCACTGGTGATTGAAGGCCATAGAAATACTTCAGGGTCGGTAATGAAGTTTGCTTTTTTTACATAAACATAAATCAAATCACTAATCTCAACTCCGCATGTGCCAGTTACTGTAGTTCTGTAAAGCCCAATATCTGTAGCATTCAGATCAGGCAACAATAGCTGTGAAGTATTACTATTATCAATAACATTACCATCTTTTTGCCATTGATACACCAGGTCATGTCCGTCTGCATTGACTTCCAGTGTAACATTATTTCCAAACGGGACTTCAACATTCGGAGAAAGATAAGTTATTTTGGTGAGCGGGTAAACCGTCAGGTTTATAATGTTGGATACTACTGTCCCACATGAACCTGCTATTTCACACAAATAATCACCGGTATCATTAGTTGTTGCACTTGAAATATTAAATTTTGCAGAAGTCCCTGATTGCACTGTAAGTCCGTTCCTGGACCATTTATAGATAAGATTATATCCTTGTATACTGACATTAAATGTGACCGGTTGTCCGGCACATATTATAGTATCACGCGATTGGCCAAGTAATTTTGTATTTAGGACAACATTTGCATCAAGTCTGGACCAGTCTGAAACCTTATTATTAACAGTAATCCTGACAATTACATTTGCAGGTCCTGTATAGCTTATATTCCAAAGTACAGAAGCATTATTGGCATTGCCTGTAATAACACCGGCATCTGAAGGCAAAAGTCTCCATTCGTATGTTGTTGCACCAGCAACAATTGGTATTGAATACTGACTTGATTGCGTTCCCTGGCAGATTATTGAATCACCAACAGGAGCAGGGGGCTTAAAATTATAAATTATACCGGTTTTTGTCTGAATCCAGGCTTCAAAATCAGAGGCTCGCGTATAGGCTCCGTAAGTGTTGCAATTTGGACTCCCCCAGCTGACAATTCCTGCTAATTTATACTCACCTAATACAGGAACTACCAGTGGCCCGCCGCTATCCCCGTTACAAGCGTCTTTATTTCCGTTAAGATAACCTGCCATGAGATCAGTTGCCTGGATGTCAGTCCAGACTGTAGAAGCTTGAGCATTGGAAACAATTGGAAGCTGGAGCTTCTGAAGTGCTGTAGGGAGTACTTCAGGACTGACACGGGTCAACCCCCATCCCGTTACCCATGACATAACCCCCGGATTAATAGCTCCAGCGTCAACATCATCTGATGTCACTATTTTTATTGGTACTGCATTCGGATAATTTATTGAGTCTGTCAGATTTAAAAGTGCAATATCATTTAAAAGGGTTTGATTGTCGAATCCTTCATTAACTATTACCTGGCTGACCGCATATGTCTTTCCATCAGAAGAATTGGATGGGTCATTCAAACCGACTCTTATAGACATTTCTGAAGCAGGCGTAGCACCTCCTGTGCTGTTTTGTGTACAATGGGCAGCCGTCACTACCCATTTTCCGCTGATTATTGAACCCCCGCACCTGTAATTACCTGAAATATAGTATACCTGCCATGGAAAATCAGAAATAACTGCGTTCGTACCACCTGTAATTTTCGCGTTGATGGATCGAACTCCAGTGAAAAATGGAAATAAATGATCTCCTTTTCCTACATCTGATTTTATAAACAGGATAGGTTCGCCATTCAGGTAAAGTGTACATAAGCTTATGTCAGCATTAGTATTTTCTGAAACTGATATCTTTAAAAAATAGTTCTTATTTGCATCAAGACTGAATGTAACAGTATCCTTTTGCAGATATTCAGTTCCTGAAAAGACAGTAATATTCTGATTATCAATAATCTGCCAGGCAACTAAGCCCGGGTTTTTTGTCTGTAATACCTGAATTGTTACCTTCTGTGCCAGTACAGAGAATGAGATCAGATATAAAAGGGAACTGAATAAAAACCTTTTCATGCACAAATATAAGCTATGTAATAGAGATAATCTGAGATATATTCTCTATTCGTAAGTACTTCAATTTTATAAGTAGATTAAAATAATAATCTTATACTTTAAAACAGACAAATAAGGCAGATATTTTATTCCCGTTTGTTTTATTCCTGTTACCTGATGCCAGTATCAATATTTATATTGAGCATAGTTGTAACCTGCGAATTTATTGTAACTTCTACAGGCAGATTACTTCCACCGATATTATTCTGTGCTTTTTCAAGGACAACAAGGTAGCTCCCGGGAGGAAGCTCACTGATGAAAGAGCCATCCAATGAAGGATTCAGCTGTGAAATTTTAATCTTTCCGTCAGAGGTAAATACCCTTACCGGATATGCTTTGTAAGTTTCAGCAGTTGGCAGACAAGCAGGATCCGGAGGAACTGTCTCCACAGGACAAATTGGACCTATAGATATAGTACCTTCAAGAAAACCCGGCGTAAGAGTTTTTTTACTATCGCAACCGGAAGTCAAAACTATCCCTGTCAGGAATAAAATACTGATAATCTCAGTATAAGCATTTTTCTTCATGGTTAATTATTATGGTCAATAAATAATTCCACAATTATTATGCCAGAGAAAAAATGTTTTTAATTTAAATGTTTCAATGCCTCCTTTACCGATGCCTTGAAGATATTATAAAAAAAGATCCTGAGAAAATCCCGCTGACTTATAACTATCTGTTAAAAAAACCGGCTTTTAGGCCGGTTCTGTATGTTTAATTCTGAAATTACAAGGATTAATATCCCCATTTTTTCATCGCGGCAAGATCGTCTTTAACACAATCCATCGGGCTTTCGTTCTGGTAGGCCTCCTGTTCAATGATCAATAACCATGACCCATTTTTTATGGCAAGAGCCAAAACATCTTTAACATCGAGAACACCCTTCCCAAGAATTGTACTGTCATGGCTGTTATGGTTGTTCTTCTCTTTTAATACATCTTTCACATGAAGGGAGGGAAATCTTTCAGGATATTTTTTTATAATATCCATCGGGTTAGTGCCTGCCGCATTGTATAGATTGGCAATATCAAATTGCTGAATGGTTAATTTCGGATCCGCATATTTCATGATGATATCATATAATTTCATATTATGCAGCATGGCATCTCCTTCGAAATCATCATGGTATCCGAATTTCATTCCGTATTTCTGGCAAAGTTCCCCGCATTTGTTCCACAGATCAATCACTTTTAAAAGTGTATCATAATCCTTCTGGGCATTTTCGGCCAGTTCGGGAGTGATTACAAATTTCTGTCCCATAAAAGCGGCATCTTCCACTGTATGTTTCCAGGTATCAGTAAAATCCTTTTTTGAAGCATCCCANNAGTATTTTTTTAAATTCTGAAGGCTCAAAACCGTAAAATTTCCGGTCAGCGTAACCGGCATGTTCAACTACCTTATAACCCATATCGGCTAATTTCTTCAGCGATCCTTTTGGATCACTTCTCATATCAGCCCGCACAGAATACAATTGTAACCCGACTATTGCCTTCTGGGCACTGAAAGCAAACGCTGATCGGGGAAGAATAGCTGTGCCAAGGGCAACCAGAGCTCCTGATTTTAAGAATGTTCTTCTTGAAGTTTTCATGAATATGAATTATTAGTTAAATTAATAATTGTAGTTTTATAACAATTTATTAAGGATAAAGTTATAAATTCAGATAAACAAAACAAATGAATACTGACAATTACAATTCCCTGTTTTACTAATAAGACGGATTCTTCACTCCTGCGATTTTTGCTCCTGAAATTTTTGTTTTGAATAACGCAACAAGTTCACCCGGATTAAGTTCTTGCGAGGGATTAAACTTATCGGACGACATATACCTGAGAATTGAACTATATAATTGCCTGCCTTCCGGTTTATTCTGAATTTTTTTCAGGTCAGACATGCATACCAGCAATTTCCCCTTTCCGACTGAGAATTCAAAGATTAGTCCCAGTTTATGATTTCTTTCAATATTATCAACCACCTGAACAAGAGGGCGATAATCTTTCGGTGTATCATCCAGGATAAAAGGGCGGCTGTTTTTAATTATAGGCCACCATTGCCAGTTTGTATAAAATTCTGTAGGAAAATCAATGAATAAAGGAAGTTTCGGATCTGTAAGAATTGACATTGTCCCGGGCGACACAGGTTTATTATTTGATTCAGAGATATGTTTAAACATCCTGAAATTCCAGTAATCGGGAGTAAACAATCCTCCAACTGTAAGATCTCTTATTTCATTAAAATCCGGGAATAATAATACCAGGGCACCATCTGTAAGTTTCGAAAGAGTGGTTTTATCCAGGTTCTTTGATACAAGAATGTTACCGGGTACTTTTGTAACATCATCAGAGGGGTAAACCCATAGAGGATAAGAGTTTTCATAATGAGTTCCTTCAAGAAGGATTGAAAGCTTAAGTTTTTCTGCTTTGGGAAACTTCAAAAGATCAATACTAAGAGATCCTATATTTGTTAATCCCCCCTGTAAAATATCAACTACTTCTTCACCCTGGAAAATTATTTGACCCCTTCCATTTTTAAGTTCCCATTTTACAGGTTGCGCTTTTAATGAAGTTTCAGAATAATTTACCACCTGTATTTTCCCTCTGAATTGCTCATTGTTCGCCCAGCAATATTTTTCCATAATAACTAAAGGGACAACCCTGTTACAGAACTGGCTGAATTCCTCAGGAGTTATCACTCCTTTGCTATCCATAAATGCATCGAGAAGACCCACTAATGCAGTTCCTTGTCCCGGGAAATCCTGGAGGTCGAGCAAATGGAAACCTCCAAAGCCGGGAGTTCTCATTGCCATCTCAATATCGGCCTTATAACAAATTGCACTCAATGCACCGGATGCTCTGAAGAAATCCATAGCCTGGTCACTCAGGTTATTCTCCTTTAGACGCTCCCTGAATACCTCAAAATTCCAGGGTTTCATAACACCTGTATACTTTTTAATTTCTTCATAATTGGGATAGATCTGATACTGGCCAACTTCAGTACCGATGGCCGGAACTTTGCATTTTGAAATGGCACCTGAATAATTCAGACTGGTAGATGGATATCGACCATTAATATATCCTCCATCGTTTGCGTCGGCAAACGAGAATGAGCCACGGATATGGGTTCTGTAAGTTGTATCCTTATCGGCTCCGACGCGGCAGGCGGCATAATAATCCTCACCCTCAGCCTGTCCCCTGAAACCCAGATAATTATTTGACCCATACGCCATTAAATGACGACTGTCAACCGATTTAAAATGATTTAGAAATTCTTTCATTACATCAAAATCACCTGAAAGTTCATTCCCAAGTGCAAACATTACAAAAGATGCATGATTCCCATAAGTGTCAAGAATATGGTCACCTTCCTTGAGCAGAAAAGCATTTAAAACTGAATTCCTGTTTTTGCTGAACCCACCCCATAAAGGCAATTCCGGCTGAAGATATATTCCTTCAATATCGGCAGCCTCAAAAGCGGCAAGCGGGGGGGTCCAGGAATGGAACCGGTAAAAATTGATATTGTATGATTTGGCAATCCTGAAAACTTTTTGCCAGCCTTCAACGTCCATAGGAGGATAACCGGTTAAAGGGAAAACACATGCATCGTGCTTTCCTCGAAGAAATGTCTTTGTACCGTTTATTGTAAATTGTGTCCCCTGTGTGGAAAACTTACGCATGCCAAAATCAAGCTTTGTATTATCCAGTACTTTTTCCCCTTTCAAGGTGACAGTAAGATTGTATAAGGCAGGATCAAACTCACTCCAAAATCTGGTTTTACTTCCCATGCTGTAGGTAAGTTCAATTGAATTATCCCCTTTCCTGAGTGCAACCGGAAATGACTTTGATGGAACACTATGTTTCGCATCGGTATTCCATGCATCAGCTTTCAATATCAGGCTTGTCTTTTCAGTGGAACCTTCAGGGTTAGATATTTTCACCCGAACTGTGATTTTTTTCAGAATGATATCAGGATAAACCTGAACTGTTTCAATATGAACCTGATTAAATGATTCGAGACAGAGTTTACCGATAATACCATTCCAGTTGCTCTGTGTGTGTTCAGTCCAGGCATGAGAACCTCTCACTCCTTCGGGAACAGAACGATCATCATTATTTACCAGAATAGTTAGCACATGTTCCCCCGGAGACAGATGGTTTGTAAGATTGTAGTACTGTGGCGTCAGTATATCAGTGCTGCTCCCGATAAGCTTATTATCAACCCAGACCTGAGTCGGCTTTGTCCTCTCCATCATTAACCTGATATAATGACCGTTCCAGGTTTCAGGGATAATGACCGTCTTTTGAAACCATGCCATTCCGGCATACATCAGTTCACGTGAAAGCCTCATAGTTTCGAGCCTGTTGGTATTTGGAATCCCTTTTTTGTTTTCATCCAGAGTACCAGGCAATCTGACTGAATCGGTAAGAGTCCGGGTATACCATTTTTCTTTTATGCCGACCTTCGCGGTGTCTAACGCAAACTGCCATGAACCGTTAAGATATATTGTATCATGAATGGGAATAAAGGATCCTTTGTTACAGGATGTTACTACAAACATTATTGCCATCAAGATGTACTTAAATCTATGATACATGCAAGTTAATTTTGGATATTAAGGATCAATTTAAGATCATTCGTACATATCATCAAGATCGGCATCGGATAACTCGATCATAAAATTTCCGACCCTGGTAATAACTTCTTTTAAACATTTTTCTCCTTTCTCCGGGCTTGCTTTATGCGGATTGCCAATTCCAGTATCAGTTGTGACATTCGACCATTTACGTTCTGCCCATACCCATTTTTCGTTTAATGCCTTTATTCTGAATTTTTTACCAATCCCATTTCCTGCTTCATTTAGCGGCAGAACTGATTCAGGTGCAAGAAATTGCATCATACTTGTTTCCATTTCGTCGGCATGGCCCCCACCATTTTCAAAAAAATCTGAATTTGTAAATGATTGATACCAGTTGCAACTACAGATAAACATTTTAGGAAATTTAGGTCCCAGTTCCCTGATTATCTGTTTAAAATCATTACCGCCATGCCCGTTCAGAATCAAAAATTTATGAATTTCATGCCTGTTAAGGACATCCGCCACATCATTCAGTATTGCAAATTGTGTACTGGGGTTCAGATTAATATTTATTTTAATATCAAGCTGACCTGTATTTACACCAAATGGGATTGTTGGCAGAACAATTACCCTGGAGCCATTATTCCAGGCTATCTGAGCTGATTCAGCTGCAATCTTTTCAACCATTATATTATCTGTGGCAAATGGCAAATGATAATTATGCGCTTCAGTTGCACCCCACGGTAAAACGGCCAGGTCGAATTTTTGATCTTTTATTGCCTTCCAGTTCGTCTCAGATAAAATAAATGGTTTCATTCCTTCCGTTTATTAATAAAAACCTCAAATAAATGCTTGTCCGGATTCAGCTTTATTGCGGGAATACGAAAATAGTAAATTCTATAATATTATGGAAACTGTCGGCCCTGATGTATGGGATAAATGTGATCGGATATCCGGCATCGACCTATTTCTTCGATTTACTTAGTTTTTTTATTTCTTTATCTTTTTGTGCTGATTCTTCCTCAAGTCTGCCGATCTTATCATTCAGCTTTTCAACTTTGGCAGTGAGCTTATTTTTATCATCCTTTAATGAGGAAACCTCCTTATTTAGTTCTGCCTTATCAGCTTCGAGACCTTTTATCACCGGAGAATAAACCGATTTGGCATATATCCATGCAGTAAAATATCCGATTATAACTGCAACCAGGAGTAATGCGATAATTGTTATGACAGCTCCTGTGACAGTTTGTGTGAGTTGAATAAATAATTGTGTCATGTTATTGCATTTTTATTGAAATTTCCGTTCTTCTGTTTTTTGCTCTTCCCTCCGAAGTAAGATAGTCTGCTATAGGTTTACTTTTCCCCATCGATTCCGAAAGAATTCTGCCGGAATTAATCCCCTTTTCCTGAAGGTATTTTACCACTACCATTGCTCTTTTCAGGCCAAGAGCCTTATTATATTCAGCTGTTCCCACCAGATCGGTATTTCCGGTAACTGAAAGCACAGATCCGGGATATTTTTCAAGCCATGCTTTAAACGCAGCTATGCTGTTATCGGTTTGCGGATCGGTTTTGAATTTTGTGCCATTAAATTCAAAATAGATCAGGAGATCCCCAGGCATCGATGCTTTAAGTTTCATTAAAGAATCTGCCGTATTAGTCCGTGATTCAGGAAGTGTCTGTACCGGAACCGGTTTTTTCATTGCAGGCAACAACTTGTCGTTAAAAAGCCACGCAGAAAAAAAACACCAGATCACGAATATGACAAATCCGGTAATAAGAATTCTCATTTTAAGATTTGTTAAGTTACTGATCAGGTAATTATTCATACAAGTTAGGAAATAATTACAATACAAGGTATATGGAAAATGCTTAAAATTCTTAAGACCATTATTTTAATGCTAAAATATATATAGTATCAGGAGAGATAATGGACTGAATAGAACCCGCAGCGAAGGAGTGAGAAACAATATCCCCTTAAGAATATAAGCTTATAACATATTTTTAAATAATTTCAAATTTTAATATTATAAGAACCGTTATCTTTATACATCTTTGATAATATCTAATATTTATTTGACCTAATAAATATTTAAAAATGCAGAATAATATCAATAAATCAGATAAAGTGAATACTCCATATGAAATTGCAAGAAATTGCCGTCATTATGCTATGTGCAAAATAGATTTTCTTGGCAGTGGGGTATGTGAATCAGGCCTCAAAAAACATTTCGTAAGCTTCTACCCACAGGGAAGAATGATACTTTATGAAGCAATCTCAGAGAACAGAGTTCCTGTTACAGAAAAGTGCGTCGAAATAGCAGATAGTTGTAACTTATGTGGCAAATGCGATTACCAGTGTTATTTCCTTAATGAGATGCGGCCTACAAAGGTAATGGAAGCATTAAAAAATCACGTTGACACCTTTATTAAAAACGGAGGAAAAGTTAAGCTTGCAAATGATGATAGGCTGCTCACGGAAATAAAAAAAATTGTAGGTGAAAACTGGGCATCCAATGATGAAGCCATTACAATAACCTATTCTCACGATCTTAGTCCTATTTCTGAACCAAAGATTCCTGATTGTGTAGTTATGCCATATACAAAAACAGAGATTTCATCTCTTGTAAAACTATTTAACAAAAACAAAATCACTTATACAATTCGTGGAAATGGGCAGAATCTTCTGGGATTTGCTGTTAATGAAGGAGTCATCATTGACCTAAACAGGATGAAAACAATCGAATTTGATGAGAAAAACTGGTGTGTAAAGATAGGCCCTGGCGTGGCTGCATTTGACCTTCAGAAACAAGCACAAAAAAGAGGTTACAGAATTAATGCAAGTGAACCGGCAGCTCTTGTGTGTGCAAATATTATGTGTTCAGGAATTATGTCCACTTTTTCTACAACTTATGGGATAAATGCCGACAACTTTATTGATGCAGAATTTGTTGATAAAGACGGTTCCTTATTCAGCCTAAATGATCCTTCTTCACCAAACCTCTATTCTTACAAAAACCTTGAACATAAAAATTCTCCGGGAATTTGTGTATCAGCCAGCATAAAGCTTCATCCTGTCATTGACGATGAAAGGGGCATTCTTGTACCCTTTCAGGCTCTTTCAAAGGCGATTGATTTTATCAGGGACTGTTCAATAAGACATATAGGGCTGGCATTGGGAGTCGTCGGAGCTGAGTATATATCTACATTTCTCTCTCCTACTAAAAAGTCGGCTTCGGAAATAAAAGATATTTTCATTGATAAATTAGATATTCCTTATCTAGTTGTAGTAATCGGTGACAAATATGCAATTCGTTCAATAGATGAGATGGGGTATCCTTACTTCGACCAGCGTCTTTTCAGTGTGCTTTATCTTGGATTGCAATCGCTGAAATCAGCGGAATGGATGGGTCTTATAAAGGAATTATCTGATGACGAGCCTTATTCTTACTTACGGATTAAAAGTTTCCCCGATCTTTTAGAAACTGCACTCTCTCCCTCACCGGTATTGTATTCTAAGGAAATTGATCCTGACTTAAGACCTTTTTTTGAAAAACTGTTCTCCAGCCAGGAAATGACTGATCTGGTATGGTTGAGTATGTACCGGATTATGAGCACACGCCTGGGTCGTAAGAAACCCTTTTTACCTGTTCTGATTTATTTACCAATAGATAATATTCTTATAAATGAGCTCAACGATAAATTCAGACTTATTGCTGATAAGTATCATGTAGACAATGATTTCGGCTTCATAACTCCTATAGACAACGGGAAAAGATGTATCTTTGAATACGATTATTTCTTTGATTATAATGATCCTGAGGAGATTAGAAGAATCCGACTTGCAGGAACTGAAGCAAATATTTTAGTTGATAAATATTCCATAAAAACGGGTACAGTGAAAGGTCATCAGTATGTTTTGTACCAGGGGTTCTGCAGAAAAGAGAATTTGCTTTATTCATAAACCAAAAACTTTCAGACTTGCCTCTCCAAAATAAACCAACAACAACCCTTACCGGAGCAACCGGGTTTTTAGGCAGCCATCTTATGGCTTCTTTGCTTTCAGAAGGTTATGAAATAATAGTACTTGGCCGTTCAAATAAGGAAGAAACCTTAAAGGAAAGAATCTTCAAACTTCTGCGATGGTTCGGCATTGAAGAATTAGCTATTCAGCTGGAGTTAATAGAGATTGATTTTCTGAAACCTTCTTTAGGTTTACAGGAATCAGAATACAGGGAACTCTGTGCAAAAACAAAGCAGATTATTCATTGTGCATCAGATACAAGCTTTTCTGAACGAAAACGTGAAAATGTTTTAATATCCAATGTAGGAAGTTTAAAAGGTATTCTGGATTTGGCAATAGATTCAAAAACAGATTTTTTCCATTATATAAGCACCGCATATGTTGCAGGAAAGAGTGTTACTGTCTGCAAAGAATACCTCTCGTCTTCAAATGATTTTGTAAATGTATATGAAGAAAGCAAAGCACAGGCTGAAAATATTATTGCTCAATTTTGCGAAAAGAATTCAATCCCTTTCACTATAATCAGACCGTCTATTGTTTATGGAGATTCCCGCACAGGGCGGTCTCTTAAGTTTAATGCATTATACTTTCCAATACAATCCGTAAAATATATCAGGGAAATTTATGTGAATGATATAATAAAGAATGGAGGTAAAAAATCCAAACAGTTTGGAATATTCCTTGACGACGAAGGTTATCTTTTTCTACCTCTTAGAATTTACCTGCCTAACAAGGGTGCGCTTAATATTATCCCGGTTGATTATTTTACAAATGCCACAATGAAGATAATTTCAAAAGGATCTTCAGGTGGAATTTATCATCTGACAAATAATTCCAGTGCCAGGCTGGACATTATTGCCGTATATAATGAAAAATTTATGAAACTCAAGGGTGTGGAGATAATATATGGAGCACCGGCAGACAATCTTTTACGCAATCCTGCTGAAGAACTCTTTGATCGCTTTATGGAACCATACCGGTTCTATTTATCCGACAACAGGGTATTTGACAGAACAAATACTGACATAGTTACTGATAATCTGCATCCGCCTGAATTTACTTATGAAATATTCAAAAACTGTATGGAATATGCAATAAGCGTAAACTGGGGACAATCGATTTTTTAATTATGGCTAAGGTATTACTCATTAACTCAAATAGATTCAAACACCCCTGGCCTGTCATACCCTTCGGACTTTGTTACATAGCAACTTCCCTCGAAAAAAATGGAAATCACCAGGTCCATTTTCTCGATTTGTGTTTTTCTTCAGATTGTGAACATGACATTCTGAAATCCTTACGGAACTTCGTCCCTGATGTAATCGGTATCAGTATAAGAAACATTGATGATACAGGAGGATATAAAGTCCACTTTCTGTTGGAAGATGTTAAAAAGGATGTCATTGATTTTTGTAAAAAAGAATTCCTGGGCCCAATAGTAATCGGAGGTCCTTCTGTTGGTATCAGTGGCCTGGAGATGCTTGAATATTTTGACCTGGAGTATGCAATTCGCGGTGACGGTGAAGCTGTAATGCCGGAATTTGTAAAACGTATTGAAAATAAGCAGCCCATGGAAGGGTTAAAAGGACTGATCATTCGAAGAGACAAAACAATAATTCAGGACTATGAACCGTATCGTACGCAGGACTTAGATTCACTGCCTTTCCCCCAACCGGATCGATTTATTAATCTTGATTTGTATCGCAGTTTTGGGTCTCCCCTGCATGTCCAGACCAAGCGCGGCTGTGCCTTCAGGTGCTCATATTGCACTTACAATAAAATTGAAGGCAGGAAATACCGTCTAAGAAATCCCAGACTGGTAGCTAAGGAAATTGAAACTCTTGTCAATGAAACAGGCATCCGTCACATTGAATTTACTGACAGCATTTTTAATATGCCTCTCTCCCATACCAAAGAAGTATTAAGGGAAGTCATCAGCAAAAATCTGGATCTCAGGCTGCATACAATGGGGCTTTCACCTTCTGCGGTTGATGAGGAACTTATTGACCTGATGAAAAGTGCCGGTTTTAATGAGGTTGATATCGGTGCCGAGTCAGCATGTGATGAAGTACTTGAAAATCTGGCTAAAGACTTTAAACGTTCAGATGTTATAAATACAGCGGATCTTTTAAAAAGGAAAAAGATTCCTGTAACCTGGTTCATAATGCTTGGCGCCCTTAAAGAAACAAGAGAAACTGTGCTTGAAACTCTGAATACTATTGGCAAGGTTGCTTCAAAATGGGATTTGGTTTTTGTCTCAACAGGAGTTCGGGTATATAACGGGGCTCCAATAGCTGATGAAATCATGAAAAATAATATACATTGTACAAGTGATAACTTTTTGCACCCGGTAAAAATTGAACCGGAGAAAATAAGTTTAGAGGAAATCCATTCAATCGCAGTTGAATTCTCCTTCAGACATCCTAACTTCTATTTTTATGAAAAAGAACATATAATTCCCGGATGGCTTCTAGTAACAGCCAATTATTTACTAAAGGCGTTCCACTCCCATCAACCGGTTTGGCGATTACTCATACTTTTAAAAAGGACTGAACGGCTTCTGGGAATTACTTTAATAAGAAGATGGATGTACGTGTTAAAAATGAGATCATTTGATAAGAACAATCGAATAACAAATGGGTTTTCTCTTATCATACACAAATAAATAATATGTGAAAACTTAGTAAAATGCAGAAAATTTCTGAAGAAATATACAGCCGAATAGATAACAACATTTACAACCTGGAAGGAGACAGGTGGTGGCAGATTGATTTCTCACTCAATCTTATAAGAACATTAATTAATCCATTCCGGGTTGGTTATGCAAAAAAGATAATTGAACAAATTAATAAAATTGATTCAGAGAAAATAAGTGTGCTGGAAGTGGGTTGTGGCGGTGGAATATTATCTGAAGAGATTGCTAAAATTGGATACATAACCACTGGAATTGATCCATCAGAGTCATCATTGAATACAGCTATTGAACACGCGAAGGAGAACAATCTAAAGATAAAATATGAGAAAGGGATCGGTGAGAATCTGCCATTTCAGTCCGATTCTTTCAACGTAGTACTTTGTTGCGATGTATTGGAACATGTGCACGATTTGCCGAAAGTAATTTCAGAGATTTCACGCGTATTGAAAAACGGAGGTGTATTCATATATGACACCTTTAATCGCACACATTTCAGCAAAATAAGTGCTATCAAAATTTTGCAGGAATGGAAGCGATGGGCTATAATGCCCCCGAATCTTCATGTTTGGGAAATGTTCATCAGACCTGATGAGATAATATCTTTACTACACGAAAATCAATTGGGATGGAAAGAACACCGTGGAATTAAACCAAATATTTCATATTTGAAAATGCTTCGTTATCTTCATAAAAGAGCTATCGGAGAATTGACTTATCAAGAATTTGGTAATAAATTTCATATGATTGAAAGCAGAAGTACTCAAATTATGTATATGGGATATGCTGTCAAATCATTTCCCCTTCACCTGCAAAAAAATTAAAATAACACCTGCAAGGGTCATAAGGCCTAATGCGGCAAAACCAAGAATATTAGATACTTTCCCGTTTATATTTTTACCCATTATTTTTTTATTGTTTGAAATATGGAGAATTATTGCGATTAGAACAGGGGCAGTCAGACCATAGAGAATGGCCGAATAAATCAGTGCTTTAATCGGTGAAATGCCAATGTAATTCAAAGATAGGCCCAGGATCAACGAAATGCCAATAATGAGATAAAATGCTTTTGCTTTTTGAAATTTTTTATCTAATCCTTCTTTCCAGCCAAATGATTCGGTGACGACGTAAGAAAGTGAACCACTCAAAACAGGAATAGCTAATAGTCCGGTGCCTATAACTCCTAAAGCAAAAAGTAAATATGCTGCATTCCCTGCCAATGGTTTCAACGCCTGAGCTGCTTGTTCCACTGTGTCAATCTGATGAATGCTCCCATTAAATAAAACCGACCCTGTTGTCAGAATAATAAAGAACATAACAAGATTTGAAAATAACATCCCAAAATCGACATCTTTCCGCATTTCGTTTATTATTCTTTTATTCACTACTAAATTCTTTCCCTTTCCCTTTTTGTCTTCCACTTCCATAGTTGCCTGCCAGAAGAACAGATAGGGTGAAATGGTCGTTCCAAGAATTGCAACAAGAATGCTGATAAAGTCCTTGTCAAACCTTATTTTTGGGATAAAGGTGGCTTTCAGTACCGCGACCCAATCTTGTTTGTATAAAAACGGGACTATCAGATAAACCAAAAGAATGAGACAGAGATATTTTAGAACAGCGGCAATTTTTTGATAAGGCAAATAAATAATTAATAATAAAAGCACTATGGTAAATCCTATGCTGAAATAAGTTGCTTTTATTGAAGGGAACAATAGATTTCCTACAGCCCCCATCCCGGCAATGTCAGCTCCTATATTCATTACAATAGCAGGAAAACTAAATAACAACATCAAATACAAAACAGGTTTTGAATAATTAGTTTTAAGGATTCCTGCTAATCCATGCGACGTAACCAGACCTATTCTAGCACACATTTCCTGAATTGAAGCCATGAGTGGAAATGTAATAAGTGCTGTCCAGAGAGTTGATAGTCCGTAAGCAGCGCCAGCTTGTGAATAGGTTGCAATTCCTGAAGGGTCATCATCACTTGCACCTGTTACGAGGCCGGGACCGAGTATTTTCCAAAAACGAAAAAGTCTTGATGTCTTTTTGTCATCGTGCTGACTTTTATTATCTAAAGGAGTCTTCATTATATCCGCAAATTAAAATAGTAAAACATTGTTCCTGATTAGACCGTCTGATGCAGGTCAATAATCTCTAAGATCCTTTAACCGATTGGTCCAGAATTCATTAAAACTTGTCTTTGGATACTCACACAGATAAACAGCAGTCCCATATTCCCTGGCATCAGGATTTGATATCTTACCAATGAGGGTAATTTTATTAAACAATCTCTGTATATCTTCGCCCAATTTACCATTTATATAAATAAACGATGTAATATCCGGGTCAAATTTCCGGGGAATCCAATACCTGAAACTTTCATCAAAGCAGACAGCTTCAGGAAGGCCATTTTTTTCCCCGATAACAGTAATTGCACCTGTGTCCGTAATTTTCGCAATAGATGTTAACTCCTCCCACCCCAGCATATCGGCATAATCCTGTGGTAATGAATGTATTGATCCGTCTTCAAACTTTTTTCCAATCACTATCTCGTATTTCAATTCAAGGTTCCTGAAATAGTTAACCAGGCCTTAGGTTTCATTTCATTTTGTTATTCTTAAATAATTCCAATAATTACCTTTTTGTCATCTACCTTGGGATGCCAGCCAGATCGCGTATTACCACTGAAGCGCATGCTATCCCGAAAGAAGCAGGCATATAAGAAATAGTACCTACTATTGAAGCTTTATTCCGTTCCCTATTCGTGACAATTACCTTCTCTTTATCAATCACTTCAGGAGAATAAACTGCAGTGAAGCCATCTCTTATTCCAAGCCTGTGCAATCGTTTTCTTAATATCCGGGCGAGGAAGCAATCGGTCGTTTCTGAAATATCGGAAATACTTACCTTTATTGGGTCAAATTTTCCTCCCGCTCCCATCGAACTTACGAGAGGAAGCTTTCTTTGCAGAGTGTGATAAATAAGAAATATCTTAGGGGACAACGTGTCTATAGCATCGACCACATAGTCAAAACCTTTGTCAATAACGTCGATCATCCTATCATCCTTTATATATTCCTGAATGACAGTAAGTTTGATATCAGGGTTAATGTCCATTATTCTATGCCCCATTACCTCGGCTTTAGCCATGCCTTCCGTGCTCTTAAGAGCTGCCAGCTGCCTGTTCCTGTTTGTAGGATGAATCTTGTCCCCGTCAACTATTGTCATTGATCCTACACCTGATCTGCAGATCATCTCTGCTGCATAGGCACCAACTCCGCCTAAGCCAACAACCAGCACATTAGCGTTTTTAAGTTTTCCCAACTTCTCGTTATCCAGAATTAATTCTGTCCTTTTCAGCCAATCAGACATCTATTAAAATTTTTAATTAATAGGGATTGTCAAAAAGGGCATTAATTATCCTTATCCCCCTTTGTGTTACTTTGAGTTTTACTTCGTGATCCTTTGTGGTTAAATGAATTAGCATTTACCACAAAGATACACAAAGGTTTTCACTAAGGTCCACAAAGGGCTTTTTAAACAACCATATGGAGGCTAAAAAAATCTTTGAAATTTCTAAGTATTAATAATTTCAATTCATCTACTGAGATGTCAATATCTGATGCAGCTTTATCATAGATCTTTCTGATATCGACTTCTGCTCCATCAGTTTCCAGAAATATTCTATTAACTGGCAAGTGCCTTAACAGCTCCCGTGACTCAGGTCTGAGAACAAAATCAAACCAGAATGAAAGATACATACCTTTAGATAGCAGCTGATCTGCAAGTTCCTTGTTTCCCCTGAATCCATGAACAAGCCACGGCATTTTTGGTTTTATCCTTTTTTGAACTGATAAAAGCTCATCCCATGCCCTCACACAATGAATGACAACAGGTTTCGAGGTTTCTTCTGAAATGGCTATCTGTTCTTCAAAGGCTATGCGTTGAAGCTCATTTGAAGGTCCTCTTAGCTTATCAAAACCAGCTTCACCGACAGCTATTATATCAGGATGACTGACTGAATTTTCAACAGAAATTAATAGCTGTCTATAATTATTTTGATTGAGGAACCATGGATGTATGCCATAAGTGTATGCAACTCCCGAAACATCCACCGGCAATTTTTCTTCATGTGCCATCAGGCTTTCAAGGATAAAGATTCCGGGAGCATGTTTCCCATCGTGAACATG
Source organism: Bacteroidales bacterium (assembly GCA_003141525.1). Classification (GTDB taxonomy): domain Bacteria; phylum Bacteroidota; class Bacteroidia; order Bacteroidales; family VadinHA17; genus LD21. The sequence goes on along the minus strand of PLML01000222.1, from coordinate 15,264 downwards.
GATATCAATATAGTCTCCGGACTGCGGAAGATACATCTCTTTTATTTACTTAACAGACTAACTCCTTTGTCAATACGTTTCAGAGTTTCAGCTTTTCCCAACCAGCTGATAATATCAAACATATGAGGACCCCTCAGGCTACCGACAATTACCAGCCTGAAAGCGTTCATTATTGCACCGGTGTTATAGCCGTTTTTCTCAATCCATGATTTAATTACCGTTTCATTGGCTGTAGAGGAAAAATCAATCGTATTTTCAAGCAGTGCTCTTAATTCTGTAAGAAGCAGGCCAGAATCCTCTTTCCAACGCTTTTTAACAGCTTCCTGATCATAGGTGTCCGGTGCTTTAAAAAAGAAATCAGTCTGTTCCCAGATATCTTTCACAAAGCTTACCCTCTCTTTTACCATTCCTACAAGCGCTTCGAGTCTGACTATATCATCCTGATAACCATGGGCTCTCAGAAAATCCCGGAATTCCAGGGCAAGCTGATTATTAGTCTTGTTCTGAAGGTATTGGTGATTAAACCATTTTGCCTTTTCAGGGTCAAACCGGGAACCCGATTTGCCAACTCTTTCAATTGAAAAGGTATTAATCAGTTCATCCATTGAAAATATTTCCTGTTCAGTTCCCGGATTCCAGCCCAGTAATGCAAGCATGTTAATAAATGGTTCGGGATAATATCCATCATCACGATAACCCTTTGCTGTTTCGCCATATGGCCAGAAAAGAGGAAATACAGGGAATCCCATTTTATCACCGTCACGTTTGCTTAGCTTACCCTTTCCATCGGGTTTCAGCAACAATGGCAGGTGGGCAAAAAGAGGCGGATTCCATCCAAATGACCGGTACATCATAATATGAAGCGGCAATGAAGCCAGCCACTCTTCTCCACGAATTACATGGCTGATCTTCATCAGGTGATCATCAACCAGGTGCGCCAGATGATACGTCGGCATACCGTCTGATTTGAATAAAACCTTATCATCAAGAGTTCCGGTATTTACGACTATATGTCCACGGATAATATCATCAAAATGGATATCTTCATTATAGGACATCTTATACCTGATAACATAAGGTTCTCCTCTGTCAAGCTTCTGTCTCCATTCAGCCTCCCCTAAAGAGAGCGAGTTAATCAGTTCCCCTCTCACTTCAGTATTGTAAATAAATGTTTTTCCTGCTTTCTCTGCTTCGCTTCTAAGAGATTCTAGTTTTTCGGGAGTATCAAAAGCGTAATAAGCATCTCCATTATCTATAAGGATATCTGCGTACTGCCGGTAAATTGCTTTTCGTTCGCTCTGGCGATACGGACCATAATTGCCACCCTCTCTGACCCCTTCATCAACAACAATACCGCACCATTCAAGTGATTCAATTATATATTCTTCGGCACCCTCAACGTATCTTGCCTGATCTGTATCTTCTATCCTTAAGATAAAAGTGCCACTATTCTTCTTTGCAAAAAGATAGTTATAAAGAGCAGTTCTTACGCCTCCGATATGCAGTGGACCTGTAGGACTTGGGGCAAAACGCACTCTTACTTGTTCCATATTTTGATTAAACCGGTTAATGTAAATGCAAATATAGACAAACCCTGCTACATACAATACTATAACGAAAATCAGGTTTTGAACTCCGGATTTGTATTAATTTAGCAGCAATAAATTTGACTTTTTATGAAGAAAATGAAAGCACTTGTCAAAGCCAGACCTGAAAAAGGTTTATGGATGCAGGAAGTACCGGTTCCGGAACCGGGTCTTAATGATGTCATTATTAAGGTAAAAAAGTCTGCAATTTGTGGTACAGATCTTCATATTTATGAATGGGACGCATGGTCACAAAAAACGATACGGACTCCAATGGTAATTGGTCACGAATATATGGGCCATATTGAAAAAATGGGTGCCGCAGTGACAAACCTCAAAATTGGGGAAAGGGTTACAGGGGAAGGTCATCTGGCTTGCGGTCATTGCCGCAATTGCCGTCGTGGAAAAGAACATGTATGTGAAAACACAGTTGGAATCGGAGTTAATATCGATGGATCATTTGCAGAATATGTGAAGGTGCCAGCCCAGAATGTTATCCTGCTCGATTATAGAATTCCGGATGAATGGGCTGCAATTATGGATCCATTCGGAAATGCAACTCATACTGCTTTATCATTCCCGTTGATTGGGGAAGATGTTCTGATTACCGGATCGGGGCTGATTGGCAGCATGGCAGTTGCTATAGCAAAATATGCCGGTGCAAGATTTATTGTCGCCAGCGATCTCAGTGATGCACGCCTTGAAATTGCCAGGAAAATGGGAGCTACTCTTACTGTTAATCCATCGAAAGGGGAAAAAATCTCAGATGCTGTTAAAAAGCTGGGTATGAGAGGATTCGACATAGGGCTTGAGATGTCCGGATCTCCAAAGGCATTCGTGGAAATGCTTCATAATATGTATAATGGCTCCAGCATTTCATTATTAGGCATACTGCCATCAAACTTCGAGGTTCCNNATAACACACCGGTTCTCAATAGATGATTTTCAGAAGGGATTCGATGAGATGGAAAAAGGGAATTGTGGAAAAGTTATCTTAAACTGGAATTAGCTGGTTTTTCTAATTCTTTGAGTTACTTTGTGAAGTACTTCGTGCCCCTTCGTGGTAAAAAAGTTTGATCGCAAAGTTTCTCAAAGGAATTCACAAAGGCACAAAGTGTTTAAAAAATAAAAATATGTATAATAATTATCAGAATCATCTGGTTAAAATTATTGACGAGATCAAGGAAGCCGGACTATATAAGAACGAGCGCATTATCATATCTCCTCAGGGAGCTGAAATTGAACTGAATACCGGTCAGAAAGTACTGAATTTCTGCGCCAATAATTATCTTGGCCTTTCTAATGATCAATCGTTAATTGAAGCAGCTAAGACTTCTCTGGATAATCATGGTTATGGAATGTCGTCTGTAAGATTTATCTGCGGCACTACCGATCTCCATAAAGAACTTGAGAGAAAAATTGCAGAATTTTTCAGTACAGAAGATACTATCCTTTATGCAGCCTGTTTTGACGCAAATGGTGGAGTTTTTGAACCTCTTCTGAATGAAGAGGATGCAATTATTTCGGATGCTCTGAATCATGCCTCAATAATCGATGGAGTGCGTCTTTGCAAGGCTCAGCATTACAGATATGAAAATGCTGATATGACTGATCTTGGAAAACAACTCCAGCTGGCTCAGAATCAAAGATTCAGGCTTATTGTCACCGATGGAGTATTCTCAATGGACGGGAATGTGGCTCCTCTTGACAAAATTGTGGAGCTGGCCAATAAATATAATGCCATGGTAATGGTTGATGAATCACACTCGGCAGGAGTTGTCGGAAAAACTGGAAGGGGAGTCACGGAACTCTTTAATATTACAGGAAAAGTTGAAATCATTACAGGGACTCTTGGTAAAGCCTTCGGCGGTGCAATAGGCGGTTTTACTACAGGCAAGAAAGAGATTATTGAAATTCTGAGACAAAGGTCGCGTCCCTATCTCTTTTCAAACTCTATCCCTCCCATGGTAGCGGCGGCAGGTATCAGGATGATAGAGATGATGACAGAAACTAATGTGCTTCAAGACAAACTTCACAGCAATGCTGAATACTTTATTGCCGGTATGACAAAACTGGGTTTCGATATAAAGCCCACCAAATCAGCAATTTGTGCAGTTATGCTTTATGATGCAAAATTATCGCAGGACTTTGCCGGAAAACTTCTTAAAGAAGGAGTTTATGTCATTGGATTCTATTTCCCTGTTGTACCCAAAGGTCAGGCAAGAATAAGGGTACAACTCTCAGCAGCGCATGAACACGAGCACCTTGATATGGCCCTTAAAGCATTCGAAAAGGTTGGCAGGGAATTGAAGGTAATAAAATAATAATTAATGATAAAATTATATGAATTCTAATGAAACAAAGTGCCTGCTATGTGGTTGTTCTGCACAGTTAATACATGAAAAATACCCTGGTTATCAGGAACCTGATACTTTTAAGATATCCCACTGCAGTGAATGTAATACTTCCTTTTCCTTACCCACGGTCCATACTTCAGTTATATATGAAAACATATATAAAAATGGCAGTAAAGTTCCAGGCTATAATCGCTACTGGAGATACGCCAAATTTGTCAAAAGATTTAAAAATCCATTTAAATACCTCGCTGAAACATCTGAAACTTATTGGGGAGTAAGGGAATTTCTATCCAGTTCTGAAATAAGGAAAGAATCACTGAAAATTCTGGAGATTGGAAGCGGGTTAGGCTATTTTACCTATTCCTTAAATAAGGAAAACTATAATGCTATAGGCCTGGATATTTCACAAACCGCTGTAGACCATGCAAAAGAAACTTTTGGGGATCATTATATTTGTGCCGATTTGTCGGAATATGCCCAGCTTAATTCAGGATCATTTGACATTGTAATTCTTACAGAAGTAATAGAACATATCAGCAAACCAATTGACTTTATCAAATCGATTCTAATACTTCTAAAACCTAAGGGAAAAGCTATCATTACCAGTCCTAATAAATCTCTGTATCCTTCTGATATAATCTGGGCGACTGACCTTCCCCCTGTTCATTGCTGGTGGTTCAGCGAGGAATCTATGAGTTATATTGCCAGATTATTAGATATAACTGTAAGCTTTATCAATTTTAGAAATTATTATAAAAAAAATTATAAAGTGATTGCATTAAAACCATGGAGAGACAGTCACTTGCCCAGTCCTTTTTTTAATGAAAATGGGGAATTGATTAACCACATAGCCAGTACAAAGACATCTCTCAAACCTTATATGCAGGTGCTCCTGAGCAGAATACCTCTTGCAGCTCCAGTTTTCAATATAATAAAACAATATGCAATGAAGGGTATTGGAAGATCAAGAGCACTTTTTGATAAAGACTTGATTGTCTGCAAAGACAGAGGGAATACTTTCTGTGCAATACTGCATAACAGATGAGTAAATTCCGCGATAAGATAATTTACAGAATGAATAAAAAAGAGTGCTCCGAAGAGCACCCCGCTGATTTATGATAATTCCCAAAACACGGGACTCCATATTTAAATTCTAACCGCATTTGGATGATCCGCAATCTTTGCAGATAAGACACCCCTCTTCATATACAAGGTTCTCTGAACCACATTCTCCGCATTTTCCTTTTGCCTTTGTTCCGTTTGGTATATATTTTTTCAAAGCTCTTTCAACGCCATTCTTCCAGTTATTAATCGACTCACTGTCAAGCTTCAATGAGGTAACAAGGTTAACAACGTCCTGGATAGGCATTTCGTGTCTTAAAACACCTGAAATAAGTTTAGCATAATTCCAGAACTCCGGCTTGAACATATGTGATAACCCTCCCATAGTTTTCTTATATCCATATTTGTCGGTATATTGAAAATCATATCGGGTATTCCCATCTTCATCCTTTATTTTTATTATTTTTCCTTTCACAATGCTTTTTGGAATAGGGAATATTTCCTCATCTGCTATACCTGTGAAGATCTCATAAGGCCGACTCTCTTTCAATCCGACAAAAGCAACCCATTTCTCTTCATTTATATTAAACCTGATAACATCACAATCAAGCACTTTTGGACGCTTTGGCCTTTCGGGTCTGACTTCTGTTTTTCCTGCAATAAGTACTCCGTTCCTGGATCCGTCACGATATACTGTTGCTCCTTTGCATCCCGATTTCCAGGCAGTCAGATAAAGCTCACTGACCAGTTCTTCTTTTGCTTCGGCAGGAAGGTTTATAGTAACACTTATTGAATGGTCAACCCATTTCTGAATTGCACCCTGCATTTTAACTTTAGCAATCCAATCTACATCATTTGCGGTGGCTTTGTAGTAAGGTGATTTTGCTATTATCGATTCAATCTCCTCATCTCCCATTCTGGTTACTTCATCGGCATCGTAACCGTTCAGTTTAAGCCAGTCGACAAATTTATGGTGAAAAACATTAAATTCTTCCCAGTAATCACCAACCTCATCCTTGAAGGTAACCTTCACATCAAGATCATTAGGGTTAACTTTTCTTCTTCTTTTGTAGAATGTGGAAAATATCGGTTCGATTCCTGAAGTTGTCTGGGTCATAAGGCTCGTTGTACCGGTAGGAGCAATTGTAAGCAGGGCAATGTTTCTTCTCCCGAATTTAACCATGTTGTTATACATGACGGTGTCGGCCTCTTTCATCCTTAAAATAAAAGGATTATTTTTCTCCCGTTCGGCATCATAAATTGCAAAAGCTCCACGCTCTTTTGCAAGGTATGTAGATGCTTTATAGGCTTCGAGTGCAAGTGTTTTATGAACCTCAACTGAGAAGTTTGTTGCCTCATCGCTGCCATATCTCATTCCAAGAGCTGCGAGCATGTCTCCTTCAGCCGTTATTCCAATTCCTGTCCTTCGTCCCTCTAATGATTTCTTTCTAATATTTTCCCACAGATTTTTCTCGACATGTTTTATCTCTTCAATCTCCGGATCTGCATTTATTTTTGCAAGGATTATATCTATTTTTTCAAGTTCAAGATCAATAATGTCATCCATCATGCGCTGTGCCAATCCTACATGCTCTTTATATAAATCGAAGTCAAATTCGGCCTTGGCGGCAAACGGATTGTTGACATAACTGTACAGGTTAATTGCCAGCAGACGACAACTGTCGTACGGGCATAATGGAATTTCACCGCAGGGATTTGTAGAAACTGTTGCATATCCCATATCGCTGTAGCAATCGGGAACACTCTCTCTTATAATTGTATCCCAGAACAATACCCCCGGTTCGGCTGATTTCCATGCATTATGGATAATCTTGTTCCAGAGCTGAACTGCATCTATATCTTTTGCAAATTTCGGATTGGCAGCATTTATGGGATATTGTTGTCTGAAAAGTGTTTTGTTTTCAACGGCTTTCATGAAATCGTCGGTCAGTTTAACCGAGACGTTCGCTCCTGTGACTTTCCCGCTCTCAAGCTTGGCATCAATAAATTTCCCTGAGTCAGGGTGTTTGATTGAGATAGACAGCATAAGTGCACCTCGTCTGCCATCCTGGGCCACCTCGCGAGTTGAGTTGGAATACCTTTCCATGAAAGGTACCACACCAGTGGAAGTGAGAGCGCTATTAAGGACAGGTGTGCCTTTGGGTCTTATATGCGAAAGATCGTGACCTACGCCACCCCTGCGCTTCATAAGTTGCACCTGCTCCTGGTCAATTTTCATAATTCCTCCGTAAGAATCCGATGATCCGTCGTTGCCAATTACAAAACAATTCGAGAGTGAAGCAATCTGATAATCATTGCCGATACCTGTCATCGGGCCACCCTGGGGAACAATATATTTGAAATCTTTCAGAACTTTGTAAATCAACTCTTCAGAAAGCGGGTTCTTGTATTTCATCTCAACCCGGTGTATTTCACGTGCCAGTCGGCGATGCATGTCGTCGGGTGATTTTTCATACAGGTTCCCGAATGAATCCTTTAAAGCATATTTGTTAGCCCATACTCTTGCAGCAAGTTCATCGCCTTTAAAATACTGAATACTTTCTTCAACAGCATCTTCGTGAGAATAAACAACTTTTTCGTGCCCTCGGTCCTTAGCCTTTTCAATATTTTTCCCTTCACCTGTTTTCTGCATCGTGGTTGCTGAATTTTGGTTCTTTGCTTTTTCAGTTGCAATAGCTGATTCCTGGACAAATAGTTCTTCCATATATTTTTGTTATTCTCTGATTTTAATGAGATTAAACTGCCACTGATTTTCGAAGCGGGTAATTGCTAAATTAAACAAGCGCTCCCCTGAATGCAAGCGTAAAAATTTAAGTTTATTAACATTTGATAGTATAGTTATTAACTATTATATATGTGTTTAAATGTGAATTAATTAACAGATGTTTCCCATTTAGAAAAACAATTATTATAAGTAAATGTTCATAGCTAATATCATGATTTAAGGAACCATTAGCTTGAATAGTACGTGTTGGCAATTTTTAATTAAACTTATTAAAAAAAAGAGGCTGCCAGAATATGACAGCCTCCGGAAAAAAGTTGTTCAGGTTAATTAAAGATATATCTAAGACCAATCTGACCTCTCCAGCGGGAAAGTAAATCAGACAACAAATAGGGATAACCATTTGTCTGGCCGGAAGCATCATAAGTAAAATTAGGAGTTGTGCCTGTAAGACCTTTGTAATTAATAAGAGCAAACTGCTGGTTGCTGTCATATATTGAATGACCCCACTTCTTGTTAAGCATATTGCCAATATTCAGGATAGCAAAAGTGACCTGCAATTTATTTACAGTGGATCCGGCTTTCACTTTAAATTCCTGTAGTAATTGCAAATCAAATTGATTTTGCCAGGGTGATCGTGCTGCATTGCGTTGTGCATACTGTCCTCTGTGGCTATTGAGATATTTGTTATGCGAAATGAAAGCATCCAGAGCTGTCCATTGTTGATCAGGGGTTACTGCAGGTACAGCAGGAGTATTATTAGTTGCAGGGATCATCGGAATGGTGATCAGATTGACATCCGATTGCTTGGCAGGGATATAGATCATATCATTCACAGTCCCATCATTATTCATATCACCATTATAAATGTATGAAAGAGGCTGACCTGACTGACCGTTATAGAAAAGAGATACCTGGGTTGATAACAGACCTTTCAGATAGTCTTTCTTATAAGAGATAAGGCCTGTGATCCTTGATCCAAGATCGAAATTTGATCTTGTCAGTTCAAGAAAATTCGGACCATAAATATTGTTCACATAACGCCAGTTCGAATATGCCACGCTCGATGTGCCCGAATTAAGGTCAGTCGATTTTCCATAGGTATACGAGACCTGTGCATTGAAACCGTTATCAAATTGTTTTTGTAACAGGAAAACAAAATTATAAGAGTATCCTAAATTTGTGTTTTTAAATTCAATGATTTCGTCAAAATTAGGATCTATCCTTCCTGTCAGATAACGTGGTCTCTGGTCAACGCTGTTAAATTGAAAGTTTGGATCGACTGCCCTGTTCAGGTCAAGGAAATTGACGTTGTTGAAGGTTTTGCTGAAGATTCCCTCTGCCGTTGCAACCACACCCCAGGGAAGTTTTTGATCAACTGCTAGGTTAGTCCTGAATACCTGGGGAAATCTCAGGCTCCTGTCTACAACATTAATTGCACCTCTTCCGGCGACTTTCCCTAAATCCTCTGCAAGTGGCTGAGTATATGGATCCGGGTCAAATTTCAACCCTGCAGGATTGGTTATAGGGGTTGCGCTGGAGGCTGAACTTCCTACACTATATGTCCCGTTAAGTTGTCCATTGTTTGAAAACTGATTTGAAATCCAGACAAAAGGTACCCTTCCAGTGAACAGGCCTGATCCTCCTCTGATTTGTGTAGTTCTATCGCCAAACACATCCCAGTTGAATCCTAAGCGTGGTGCCCACATAATCCTGGACTTTGGCAAAACACCTGTGGAAACGCCATTTTGAGGATAATATACTGAGTTGAATGCATCGTTTGTTCCCGGTTTATCAGGAAATACCGGAATATCTATACGAAGTCCAGCCGTTACCTGCAAATTTTTCATTACCTGATATTCATCCTGTGCGTAAAAACCATATTGCATAGCATTAAATTTGGCAGAGCCTTTACTTTGCGAAGGATTATCAGTGGTATCAAATGAATAACCAATTGCATAATAGGTAGGAGCTACCTCCGCAGGAGTTCCAACAGTTTGAAAATTCGCAAGAGAATTATAAGCATAATTCCCGTAAATATTCTGAACAAAAAGATTATAAAATGAATAAAATTCATTGTGTGTCCCTATTGTTATTGAATGCTTTCCTCTGAAAATACTGAATTCATCATCCAATGAAAAAATCTTCTGTTTAAGCAGGTTGGCTACAGATGAGTACTCACTTCCCAGAGTTATTGTTCTGCCACCACTCAGGTTTATGAGAACTTGCGGAAAATTATCACCAACCGGATTGCGATCATCCAAAACAGATGTGTATCCAAGCATGAAGCGATTTGACATGGTGTTCCCCAGGATACTGTTCAGCTCTAACCCGGTTGAATTTGTGGTACTTGGGAAAATGTATCCATTGTTATAAAATTGCATGGCATTTGCATTGCGACTTATAATGAAATTCTCGCCATAAGTGTAACTATGCCTGAGGACTAATTTATTTTTGTCATTTATGTTCCAGTTAATCTTAGCAAGGATCTTATTGCTATTAGTTATACTATTGATATTCAGATAACTTCCTGGATCATACGAGGGAGCCACTCTGCTCAAAACTCCAAGTATAGCATTTATATCATCAAGAGTGATATTTGAAGTAGCGGTTCCGGGGATATTTGACAGAGGATAAGATTTCCTTGTAATTTCTCCGCTGACAAAGAAAAACAATTTGTTCTTTATAATCGGACCACCAATTGTTATACCACCCTGATAATCTGAATAGTTTGCTACAGGAGATTTTGTTAAGGTTTTTGGTTCATATTTACCAACAAGGTTTTCATTGTTTCCATAATAATAAGCTGTGCCTTTAAATTGATTCGTACCACTTTTTGTTATCGCATCGATAGCTCCTCCTGTAAAACCACCCTGACGAACATCATAAGGTGCAATGTTTATCTGGAACTCCTCAATTGCATCGAGGCTTATAGGCTCAATTCCTGCCTGCCCCCCATTTGTACCTGAGGAAGTCAGACCAAAAACATCATTATTTACCAGTCCGTCGATTGCGAATTGATTGTACCTGTTATTTGCTCCGGCAAAAGAGGTACCGGAACCGGAAGTATTGGCCAGTGGGCTGATCTTGGTAAAATCTTTTAATCCCCTTGAAATTGTAGGTACAGAATTAACTGTTTCGTTGGATACGTTCATAGCTGCACCCGTTCTCCCCGAGTTGATGATGCTGTTTTTCCCGGCCGAAACAATAACTTCACTGAGACTTGTTACCGAAGGAGAAAGAGTGATTGCCATATCAGTAACGTTTCCAAGGCTTAAATTAATATCATTATAAACTTCCTGTTTATAACCGATAAAAGAGACAGTAACCTGGTAAGGTCCCCCAACCCTCATGTTGGAAATAGTAAAACGACCATCTTTATTTGTCAGAACGCCATACTGCGTTCCTGAAGGAACATGTACTGCAACAATGGTAGCTCCTGCAAGAGGTTCTTTCTTATCATCAGCAATCAGTCCCCGGAGTCCTGATGTAGTGACCTGGCCAAAGGTATTTGTAATAAGGGCCATAGCCAGAAAAATGGTAAGACAAAGGTTTAGTAAAACTTTTTTCATAAGCATTAATTTAGGATTAAGGATTAATAAATTTTCAATAAGGTTAACGTAAATACTTGATTAATAGGTTACATTGGAATTACAAAAATGTTAAATCAGGTCGATTAATTTACGTCTCTTTAAATGAACCTTACCAATTAATAAAAGATTAGTTTTTAACAAATTATGAGCAAGTCATGTTAATATCTTAGTTCGAAATTTCTTTGATTATAATTCCTGTTGCACCGGCATTTTCTTTTACATATTTTGATGCTGTTTCAGCTGAAATTGTATAGATTTTCTCGTCCGATAGCCATAAATCTAAATTTCTTCTAAAATCATCAAAAGTACGGAATGACTTCGCGCCTCCGGCACTGAGGAGATTAACGGCTTCTTTAAAATTCTTATGTCTGGGACCGAAAATTACCGGAATTCCCCAGCATGCAGGTTCAAGAATATTATGAATACCCCTTCCGAATCCACCTCCGACTGCAGCGATATATGCATACCTGTAAGCTGAAGAAAGCATGCCGATATTATCAATAATAAGAACGCGTGCATCCGCAGAAACTTCATTATATTCAGAAAATCTTACAGATTTAACCTTAATAAGCTTTTCAAGTCTTTCGATATTTGACTTATCAATTTCATGCGGTGCAAAGACCCATTTCATTTTTGATGGGAATTGGTTGATATACTCTGCTATTATCTCCTCATCCTGCTTCCAGCTGCTTCCTGCTAAAAATAATTTTTCAGTTCCTCTGAATTGCTCAATCTTTGTAATGACTTTGGCTGAACCTGCTATCTGAATTACTCTGTCGAATCTTGTATCTCCTGCAAGATAAACTTTCTCTATCCCAATACCGGTTAACAGATCGTACGACTGCTGATCCTGTACAAATATTTTTTCAAATTTCTTTAACATATTTCTGAAAAACGACCCATACCATTTGAAAAAATGTTGTCCGGGACGAAATATCCCGGATATCAGATATAACGGAATCTTATTCCTGTAAAGTTTTGATATATAATTATTCCAAAATTCATATTTGACGAATATTACAAACTCGGGTCTGACCATATCTATGAATTTTCCTGCATTTCCGGGTGTATCTGAAGGGAGATAACTGATACAATCAGCATTGTTATAATTCTTTCTTATTTCATATCCCGAGGGAGAAAAAAAAGTCAGCACAATTTTAAATGCCGGCATTTCTTTTCTAATCGCTTCAATTACCGGTCTTCCCTGCTCAAATTCGCCAAGTGATGCACAATGGATCCAAATAACCCGGTCTCCCGTCTTTATCTTATCAGCTATTTTTTCTGCCCAATTTTTTCTTCCTTTTACCCATAACGATGCTCTTGAATTAAACGGCGATATAAGACGTGCGATTGCTGAGAAAATCAGGATTCCTAGATTGTATATAATTATCATAAATACGGTTTTCGAATGGCCAAAGGTAAGAAAAAAGGTATAATGGCGTAACAGTAATGACCCCCTGCTCCTTACCTTGCTTCGCCGAAGCGGCTACGCAAAGCCGAAGAAGGAGGAATAATTCTCGATTTTAAAGATTAATTTTCTTAATGTGAGGGAATTAGTCCCGCCTTGCGGGATTGGGGGGTAATGATGTTGTTCATTTAATTTATCTCTGTCAGTTAGTGATATAGAAAAATTAACTTCTATTTTTGTAAGAAATTATCTGATCATCAATGGTAAGACTTATTGCCCTGATTATTTCTATTATTTTGCAGATCATTGCTGCATCGATTGCGTTGGGATTCATGAAACTTACCAAATACAGACTTTCATGGATATTGCTCTCGCTCTCCTTTGTTTTCATGACAGTGCGTTCGATCATCCAGCTTTTTGAATTTTTCAGGGGAACGCCTTCTTACACCTGGCGGATGATAGATGAATGGACAGGAGTTCTTGTTTCAATTATGATTATAGGTGGTGTTATCCTTATCCGCGAATTGTTTTACTCGCTTAAACGTGCTGAAACTGATCGGATTCGTTCTGAAAAAAGGGTAATAAATGCCATAATAAACACCGAGGAAAATGAGAGAAAACGGTTTGCGAAAGATCTGCACGATGGGCTCGGACCTATTCTGTCGACAGTAAAAATGTCTCTTTCCGCACTAACTGACAGAATAAAAGATCTATCCGGATCGGTTATCCTCAATAATACAAACCATCTCGTAAATGAAGCTATCAGCACAATCAAAGATATCTCAAATAATCTGAGTCCGCACGTCCTTTCAAATTTTGGACTGGCCAGTGCTATCAGTGCATTTACCACTAAAATTAATCAGACAAAAGCAGTTGAAATTGATTTTAAGTCGAATATGGAAGCCGAGCGGCTTGATAACGAAAAGGAAGTAGTGGTTTATCGCGCTGTTTGTGAGCTTATTAATAATTCAATCCTGCATTCGGGAGCTTCCAGGATTGAGATAGAATTAAACAAAAACGAAAAATTTGTTACATTGCACTTTTATGATAACGGACGTGGTTTTGATACATCCTCATTAAGCAAGGAAGACACAAAAGGAATGGGATTATCAAACATCGAAACCCGGGTAAAAACTGTCGAAGGCGTATTCATTCTGGAAAGCACCCCCGGAAAAGGTACAAGTGCTCTTATCAAATTGATTGAATGATTTTTAATGACCAGGAACCGGATAAAATGGAAAAAATACGTATAATCATTGCGGATGATCACCAGCTCTTTCGAAACGGATTAAAAATACTACTGAATGCGTTCCCCGAATTTGAAGTAACAGCCGAAGCTTCAAATGGCGAAGAATTTCTGAAAATTCTGAAAAATACAAAAGCAGATATTGCCCTTATGGATATTAATATGCCTGAAATGGACGGGATAGAAGCTACAAGAAAGGGCCTGAAGATTTGTCCGGGAATTGATATTATCGCTCTTTCAATGTATGGAGAGGAAGAGTATTATTATAAAATGGTTGACGCCGGAGCCAAAGGATTCCTGCTTAAGGATTCGGACATTTCAGAAGTTAAAGAAGCAATACTGACGGTAAGAAAAGGTGGCAGCTATTTCTCACAGGAGCTGCTTTATCATGTCATTCAGAAGATCAAATACCGGGAACAGGAAAGCAAATCGGCCAATCTTTCTAAAAGAGAAAAAGAAATACTGTTTAAAATCTGTGAAGGACTCTCTAACCAGGAGATAGCTGATACTCTTTTTATAAGTAAAAGAACCGTAGATAAGCACAGGGCAAATCTTCTCGGAAAGACAAACTCCAAGAATACAGCAAGCCTTATTCTTTTTGCAATAAGGAATAAACTGATCGAGATATAGTAAGGAATATGGCCGAATCACATAATCTGGGTCAAAAAGGAGAAAACCTGGCAGCAGATTATCTGAAAAATACAGGTTTCAAAATACTCTTCCGAAACTGGAAATGGGGTAAACACGAAATTGATATCATAGCTGAAAACAAAGATTTTGTAGTATTTGTTGAGGTAAAAACACGGACAGATGATTATCAGATGGATCCAAAGACTTCAATAACAAAAGATAAACAAAGATCAATAATCTGGGCTGCCAACGGGTACCTGCAAAAGTTCAATGTAGATAAGGAAGGTAGATTTGATATCATAATAATCATAAAAAAGGGGGATTCATATCAGATCGATCATACCGAGGGTGCCTTTTACCCCACTTTAAGATAAAGCAAGGTTGGTGTAGAGACAGGTCTGAGATCTGTCTCTACATCACAGATGACCACAAAGTGACAATTATTATCAGTTTACAAACAAATTCAACCTATTATGGATATAGTAACCCTGAGAGAATATTGCCTCTCAAAAAAACGATCAACCGAAAGCTTCCCATTCGGAGAAGAGACACTTGTTTTCAAAGCTGACGGAAAAATATTCGCCCTGGTCAACCTCGACGGGGACCTGAGCATAAACCTTAAATGTGACCCCTCTCTCG
>PLML01000180.1:1049-9975 GCA_003141525.1 Bacteroidales bacterium | reverse complement strand
CTTGATCTTGGTGCACAGTTCAGGACACAGCACAAATACTATCTCACAGCTCTTCAGAAACAAGGTAGAGTACCACCATTACATAAGTTCAAACCGGAATCAGATATTGACAAAGATGGCAAAATAACCGATGTCCTGGTTACCGGTCAGACTGTAATTGTTCAGATAACTAAAGAACCTATTTCAACAAAGGGTCCAAGACTTGCATCCGAAATCTCCCTGGCAGGAAGAAACCTTGTCTTAATGCCATACTCTGATAAGGTGTCCATCTCTTCAAAAATTGAGAGCATCGAAGAAAAAAACCGCCTCAAAGCTCTGGTTCAGAGCATTAAACCGAGGAACTACGGGGTTATAGTACGAACAGTAGCTGAAGGTAAAAAAGTTGCTGTCCTGGATGCTGAGCTAAGGGAACTTGTGCAGAAATGGGAATCGGCTTTCACTTCTGTAAAGAAGGAAATAAAATCGCCAAGATTGTTTATAGGAGAGATGAACAGAACTTCAACAATCCTCAGGGATATGCTAAATGTTACATTTAACAGTATTCATATCAATGAACCAACTCTAGCCGAAGACATTAAAGCCTATATAAGGGGAATTGCCCCTGAGAAAGAAAAAATAGTTAAAAATTACAAAGGCACCCTTCCCATATTTGACCATTTTGGAATTAATAAACAGATAAAAGGACTCTTCGGGAAAACCGTTTCCTTCAAGCATGGTGCATATCTTATAATTGAGCATACTGAAGCGCTTCACGTTATTGATGTGAACAGCGGTAACAGGTCGAGGTCAGGGAATGACCAGGAATCAAATGCCCTTGAGGTTAACATGGAAGCTGCAACAGAAATCGCCAGGCAACTGAGACTCAGGGATATGGGTGGGATTATTGTTGTAGATTTCATTGATATGCAATCTCAGGAGAATAAACAACAACTTTACGATAAAGTGAAGGAAGTTATGGCAAATGACAGGACGAAACATAACATCCTGCCTCTTACCAAATTTGGTCTGATGCAGATAACCAGGCAAAGGGTCAGACCCGAAATGAATATAATTACCAATGAAAAGTGCCCTTCATGCCAGGGAACAGGTGAAACTAAACCGACAGTACTGTTCACTGATGAACTGGAAAGAGGTCTCTCTTTTATTGTAGATAAGATTAAAACCAGGAAACTTATTCTTAATGTTCATCCATTTGTTGCATCTTATCTTAAAAAAGGTCTCTTCCCAATCTACAGAAGATGGAATTTTAAATATAAAATAAGGCTTAAAATACAGGCAGTTACCACTTATTATATGCTGGAATATCATTTCTACGACCATTTTAATAATGAGATAGATCTGGCCTAATCACGGCTCAGGGCGTAGGGCACAGTGCTCAGGGCAAAAACCGGGAAGCTACTTAATAAAGATCTCTGTGAGACTCTGTGATTCCTCTGTGCAACTCTGTGCAAGTTCTTTTTTTATCTTTGTGAACCTTAGCGCAAAGGAAAAACAAAGTAACACAAAGGCAAAATTGACATAAATAAATCAGTATTATAATGAGGAAATTTACACTTTTTATATCCTTCATACTTTTTACCTTATTTACATCTGCTCAGATCTATGACCCTGTTACATGGGATTTCAGTTATGAAAAGAAAGGTGACAGACAATATGAACTGATTTTTACTGCAACTATCGATAAAAATTCTCATATCTACTCGATGGATATTCCTGCAGGAGGACCTATCCCGACATCTTTCAGATTCGACACTTTGCCTGGTTTCAAACTTACAGGCAGTACTTATGAAGTTACAAAACCGGTGGAAGTACTGGATGATGCTTTTGGATTTAAGATCAAAACATTCAGTAATACTGCAGAGTTCCGGCAAAAAATAACTGCAGTGGAATCCTCTTTCACTGTTACAGGCGCAGTGAATTTTATGGCCTGTAATAATACCATATGTTCTCCTCCCAAAGATGTTGAATTTGCAATAAAAATAGCAGAAAAGACCGAGAATAAGGTCATTAAAAACAATATCAAGCCCGAAGGTGATTCTGCGCCAGTTAAATCCGGCAGAGGATTGCTGAAGTTTTTTCTGATCTCTTTGCTTGCAGGTTTTGCAGGGGTTCTTACCCCCTGTGTATTTCCAATGATCCCAATGACGGTAGCCTTTTTTTCACAAGGTTCTCAAAAGAAGGGCAAGTCTGTTTTTAGAGCACTTATTTTTGGCATTTCCATTGTTCTGATTTATGCATCATTAGGAGTAATTGTTTCGCTTACAAGTGCAGGAGCAGGCTTTGCAAATGCACTGAGCACTCACTGGATTCCCAATACAATCTTCTTTTTATTGTTTATAGTATTTGCAATTTCATTCTTTGGTGCATTTGAGATACTGCTTCCAAACAGTTGGGTTACGAGTGCTGATTCAAAAGTTGACAAAGGTGGTATTCTGGCAGCATTTTTCATGGCTTTGACAACAGTAATCGTCTCATTTTCATGCACAGGGCCTATTATTGGAGCTCTTCTTGTCGAAGCTGCGAGCGGTGATGTTCTAAGACCGACATTTGGAATGATCGGGTTTGGTGTTGCATTTGCACTCCCGTTTACAATATTTGCCCTATTTCCCTCAATAATGAGCCGGATACCCAAATCCGGTGGATGGTTAAACTCGATAAAAGTTGTACTCGGGTTTATTATGCTCGCTTTCAGTATGAAATTTTTGATGACTATAGATAGTGTTTACTCATTGGGAATCTTATCCCGAAGCCTGTTTATTGCAATATGGATTGTTCTGTTTTCCCTTCTTGGTTTATATCTTATGGGAAAGATCAAATTTTCGCACGATAGTGATCTTCCGTTTATAGGAGTTTTCAGATTATTCCTGATAATTGCAGTATTTACATTTGTGGTGTATCTGATACCAGGACTTTTCGGGGCACCCCTGAACGGATTGTCTTCTTTCCTTCCATCTCAGGAATCTTCAGAATTCAATCTTTCTAAAATGATTATGAGAAACAGATCATTTCTGGTCCCCGTTAAATCCTCAGAAGAAACAAGCATACTTTGTTCAGAACCCAAACATGATGATATCTTTCATATGCCCCTTGGTCTGAAATGCTACTTCGATTACAAACAGGGTCTAGCATGTGCAAAAGAACAGAAGAAACCGGTGCTTATAGACTTTAAAGGACACGCCTGCGCTAATTGTAAACGTATGGAAGCTAAAGTATGGTCCGATCCGGATGTGCTGCGAAGACTCATGGATAACTTCGTGATAATTGAGCTTTATGTTGATGACAGAACTCAATTGGCTGAAAATGAATGGATAATCTCTACAGTTGATGGCAAACAAAAAAAGACAATCGGAAAAATAAATGAAGATCTTGAGATATCGAAGTTTAAGACCAATGCCTTGCCTCTTTATGTTATAGCTGATCATGAAGGTAATCCATTGAACAAACCGATGCCTACCAATCTGAATATCGGTGAATACAAAAAATGGCTTGATGAAGGGTTGGAATTATTTAACTCCAAAAATCCCGGATAGAGACAATATGTTTTCTCTGTGGTCCTCTGTGTCCCTCTGTAACAAATGGTATAAGAACTATCACAGAGTGACGCAGAGTAACACAGCAGTAGAAATTATTTAAGATAAATATTTCCGCGTGTTGCATCTATTTTGACTTTTACCGTTCCCGGATTTTTCCTTTCTTAACTCTTTTCTGATCTTTCTCCATATACCTGCCGGCGGACTACACCTGTCCAGCCCTTCTCTCTTCTGCCTGATATGTTCTTCAAGTTTGTCCATATTATTAATTTTTTTTCTTATTGGTATAGCGATGAAGATGATAAAAATGATAATTCCGCTTATATATGAGGAAATCAATAACAGGTAGTCACCGTATCTTGTATAAATTGTGATTCTTGTTTCAGGGCAGAAATCTCCTTTTATAACTGCCTTGCTCCACCAATCGGTCTCATAAGTTCTCTTCCCTCTGATATCAATCAGGCAGGAGACTCCGGTATTGGCGGCTCTTACAACCGGTCGCCTGGTTTCAATTGCTCTTAAAGAAGCGAAGTAAAGATGTTGTTTATAGCCATTGGTATTTTTCCACCAGCCATCATTTGTTATTATAAACAGGGCTTCCGCACCTTTTTTGACATAGTCTGTCACAAATTTTCCAAATACCGATTCATAGCAAATAACAGGTGCTATTTTCACCGAAGTGGCAGTATGTTTAAAGCACTCCCGGTCCTTCTGCATCCCGTAGCCCCATATTGTACCTCCGAGGTATGGAAGTATTCTTGCAATAAATCTTCCGGGTCCGTTTGAAAATTGCATTTCAATACCCGGGACCAGTTTTGATTTATGATATATCCCGAAAGATTTTCCGGTATCGATCTGCACGGCCGAATTGAAATGGTCGTAATACAATCCCGATGCGTCAATTCTTCTGGCACTGACAGTTGGCGCATCTTTCATAGCCGGATATAGTTTGTAAGTAACTAATCCGGTAACGATATTAATACCAGGGTGTTGTTTTGCCATCTCTTTAATTTGCATCACATATTTGTCATTTGCCAAATCGTCAAGATTTGCAGGATCGTCAATTGTTGTTTCAGGAGTTATAACCCAGTCGGTCTTATTTGTAATTTCAGCACTGGCCATAGTAATCACTTTTTTTAGCTGATCCTGGAACGGAATAGTGAATTTTTCTGTATATGGATCTGTATTCGGTTGGATAACAACTACTTCTGACAAATTACGATTACTATGCTTTATCGTATGATACCTGTAAATGGAAATAGCTGACGGTATAATAATTATCGCTAGCCAGATGATCAGGTAAAGTTCATTCCTTCTTTTTTTTGTCAGGGAATTTACAAGGAATAAAGTAAGAAAAAGGTTCGAACATAAGATCCACAGAGAGCCACCGGCAGTTCCTGTAACCTCATACCATTGAATGAACAGGATATCTTTTGAAAGACCGTTGCCAAGATTTAACCAGGGTGAAATAATATTTACGTTCAGACTTATGTATTCATAACCAAGCCAGAATACGATGATGGATATAAAGCCTGGCAGATTCCCTGCCCTCAGACGAATAATATGAGCCATCCATGTCGTGAACGCCATTAAAAATGACAATCCCATTATTACACAAATTGCACCTGTAATACTTGCAATTCTCATCCATGCAAGAGAAATTATACTGAAGATTACAAAGCCCGGAAGTATGAAAATAAAAAAGGCATTTGGAGTAAACCTTTTAGGATTCCCATATAAATAATTTTCAATCAGGAAGAATGGAACAAATGAGAAAAGAAGGATAAGTCCCGAACACCAGCCAGTCCAGGCTAATCCCGACAGGATTCCTCCGATAACCGACAGACTGACAAGGGTATATTTGTTCATTTACTTTTTACCACGAAGTTACACAAAGGTTTTCACTAAGGTTCACAAAGGGCTTTATATACAATGCATACTATTCAAAATCAAATTTCGTTTTGGTGGTTTATAACTTCTTATATTTACTGCTCATAATCAGGGAAATGATTACAGCAATAGAAATACTACTTAAGGGAATAATTCTTGGGCTGACAGTTTCAATGCCTTTAGGACCTGTTGGCATCATCCTTATCAACAGAACAATAAAGAGAGGCATGCTCTCAGGATTTTTTTCCGGGGGTCAAATTCATAAATAATCTTTAGAAGGAAAAGCCTAAATTAATACTTAAACAACGAGAAGAATTGTATTCCGAATCCGCTGCACACTGTTGAAATTCGTAACTGATTCCGATATTTATAGTGTGTTTGTCAGAAATTCTGAATCGTGCTCCCGCTGTCGGACTCAACATCAACCCGACTACTTTCATGTTCCCTAAAGAATTATCACTCTTTCCGGAATTTGGATTAAAGTTTCTTAAATCAAAGGAGAGTCCAAAGGATAGTGCCAGAAATGGATCTATTTTGTGG
Organism: Bacteroidales bacterium; assembly: GCA_003141525.1. Lineage (GTDB taxonomy): Bacteria > Bacteroidota > Bacteroidia > Bacteroidales > VadinHA17 > LD21. The sequence goes on along the minus strand of PLML01000180.1, from coordinate 4,015 downwards.
GTGGGGAAATTGGCCCTGAAGTCACAAAATACCGGCAATCCAAGATTATTGAATACAGGTGATATTTGTGCTGAGTTAAAAAATTCCCGATCAATCAAATATGCATACCTTAACCCGATCCCTAAGCCGAGAAATATATTTCGATTAAATCTATAACCCTTAATAATATTCAGCTTATAACAGGCAGTGTAATCATTAGGAGGAAGGGCTGTTGAAATACCTATTTCAATTATATCCTCATGGCCAGCTTTAAGTCCCGGTTTATGGGTTTCTGATTTGCTTTCCATTGTAAAGGGCTCTCTCACTATTTTCTCAATCTCGCTGATTTGATATTCCAGGGTATCTCCGGCAGCTGTATAAATTTTCAGATTTTTAAATGGATTTTGTTCAATAATAATCCCCTTTATAATACCTGCATTTTTAAGATAGATAACATCCCTGTAACTTTGCTGGGCAAAAGTCATTAAGGGTATGAAAAAAAAGATGATCAGTACCAGAGCCCTTTTCATATTTTTCTTTTAAAAAAAATTTATCCCAGCATTAATACCGATACAATTGACAAGCTTGTCTATCTCATCATATGAATAATTTTTATTATTGATTTCAACAAATGTTCTTTTCTGTAGTTCATAGGCAATAGCGAGTTGAAAAGAAGATTTATTGGAAGTCCTTATGCTGATTCCTGCCATGAGATTTAATAGTATACCAAATCCATTAATGTAGCCGTTAAATTCAGATTTCTTGGAAAAGGAATAACCAATATCAAATGCAGAATATCCTGAAACTTTTTTACCGATCGGAAAATTAGTCCTGAGATCCAAGAAGACAGGCACTGCTATGTTTAGTGGATTCTCAGAAGCGAAATCTAATTTTGGTTTCGAATAAAAACCTAATCCTGCCCCAAATCCAATTGCAAATTTGCGATTTAATCGAATTCCATTAATAATACTCAATTTTTCGTTATTTATACCAAATTTGCCAATACCATAAAACAGACTACCCTGTATAATTAATTTATAGCCTGGCTTTAAACAAGAGCCACATTCAGATCGCTTCTTTTTATCAGAAATTGGTTCGCTGGTTATTTTTTCAATCTCATCCATTTTAAAATTTAGAGAATCACCTTCTGTGCTGACAATTCTTACTGACTTATTAAGAACCTGTTCGATTATTACACCCCTGACTATTCTGCCATTTTTAAGGAAGACATTATCCAGATATTTTTGCTGGCCTTTAATACTTAGGGTAAGTGCTAAAAAGATAAGAAATAATAAACTTCTTTTCATCTAATTCTTTATTAGGTTGGCCTTAAGTCGGAAATCTTTTATGAAATCATATTTTGCAGAGTTAAGTTTTGTTAACTATCTGTCAATAATCATTATAACTTACAAAGAATTGTCATGATTGATTCTAATAGGAGTGTATATAAATGTCTAACTAGTTCGTATCACTAGTAAAACTAGTCAAAAAATAAAAATTCAACTGCAGTTTTTCAATTATTTTCATGGTTGCCCTGACTTTCAGATCGGAGCTTTTTGCATTGTTAAAATAGGTTAAACAGGCTAAAAATTTAAAATGACGGAATCATTTTACTTATCTTGCGACAGAAATCAACTGGAAAAGCATGAAATTATTCATTAATTTTTTATTTATGACCCTTGTTTTGGCTGGTTGCGGAAACAATGAGGAACAACTGATTAAGCGCGCGAATAAAATTCATGCCTCTATCCTTACAGTAGACACTCATTGTGATACTCCGATGGAATTTTCAGATCCGGCATTTGATCTGGGAATAAGGCATGATGAGGGATGCGTGGATTTTCCAAGAATGGTAGAAGGAGGACTTCACGCCGAATTCTTTGCTGTATTCACAGGACAAGGTCCAAGAAACGACTCAACATTCAACAAAGTCCATCAGAAGGCTCTTGAAATTTTCAATGCCATACATAAAAATGTTGAAAAAAATTCTTCGATGGCTGAAATTGCAACGACTCCGGATGATGCATACCGGTTAAGGAAAGCAGGGAAAATCGCTGCATTCATAGGTATGGAAAATGGTTATCCCATAGGTAAAGATATAACAAGGATTAAACTATATTATGACCTGGGCGCCAGGTATATAACACTGGCTCATACTAAGAATAATGATATCTGTGATTCATCTACTGATCCGGCGGGTGCTGAAAACAATGGTCTCTCAGCATTCGGAATGCAGGTAGTCAAAGAGATGAACAGGTTTGGGATGATGGTTGATATTTCACATATTTCCGATAAATCTTTCTATGATGTTCTTAAAGTTACAAAAGCACCTGTTATAGCGTCGCACTCTTCGTGCAGGGCATTGTGCGGAAGCCCTAGAAATCTTTCTGATGATATGTTACTGGCTCTCAAAGAAAACGGAGGTGTTATTCAGATCTGTATCCTGGGAAATTACCTCAAAACACCCGAACCTAATCCTGAACTGGATTCAAAACTTAAAGAAATTAAGGATAAATATGGTGATTATAATGCTCTACCTGATTCAACCAAAAAGATAGTGCGTAAGGAATATAATAATATCCAGAGGACATATGAAAAGCCTGCTACTGTTAAAGATGTAGTTGATCATATCGATCACGTTGTTCAGGTAATAGGGATTGATTATGTTGGCATAGGAACTGATTTTGACGGGGGTGGAGGAGTAGATGGTTGCAGGACAGCTTCTGATGTGAAAAACATTACGATCGAATTGCTCCGTCGCGGATATTCAAAGTCGGATATAACAAAAATATGGGGTGGCAATGTAATGAGGGTATTGCGGAAAGTTGAGGAACTTGCGAAAAAAACAGCTATCTAAAAGGATTCTGTTTTGGGAACTAAACCCCCTGTCCCGCTGACGCGGGACTTCCCCCTAAAGGGGGACTAATTCTGTGAGGTCTAGTAGAATTAAATTCAAGCATAAAGTTTTAGCCCCCCTTTAGGGGGGA
>PLML01000180.1:0-1015 GCA_003141525.1 Bacteroidales bacterium | reverse complement strand
CAACAAATTCGATAAGTGTACCATCAGGGTCCTCTATGTATGAGAAGTAGCCCGCGGCTTCACCCATATCGAAGCTGTTTCCCTCTTGACTCTTTTTGCTGTCCACAGTAAACGGAAATCCTTTGCTCTCACAGAAGTTTTTGAGTTCGTCCATACCATGCATATCATAACAAAGGTGTATAAAACCTGGATCGCCCCAGAACCGGTTCTCATATATTTTTTTCCCAGTGTTACCGGGGGTATTGATAAGTTCGATTACACTCTCGCCGAATAATTTACTGAATGCGCCGGNNTCTTAAGAAGTACTCTCCGGCACTCTTTATTTCCTCTGGGAAGATCTGCAAGGTCGGGGAAAATACCTGTTGTATCATAAATAACTTCATCGTAGCCAAGGATATCAGAGTAGATAACCCTTGCCTTATCAATATCAGAAACTCCTATAATTGCTCCACAGGCACCGCCGGTACCTTTTTTTTCATTCCGGAACCAGTCGCTTGCTTCCACCAGCTGGAAGATGTTGCCATATGGATCCTTCATGAAAAAAGTCTTTTTCCCTGATGGAGCTTCACCTGGTACGGAAGGAACCGGAATCCCTTTCTTTTGATATAAGCTCAGAGATTCCCGAATGTTCTTTGCTTTTATCTTACAGGCAATAATGCCCAGGTCGCCGATCCTGATCTCTTCCTTAATTTTTACAGGTTCTCTTTCTTTATACTGCCATATTTCGAATCCGCCTCCGCTCTGAAGATTCATTGCCAATATGGCGTGTTTGCTCCTCGGTTCTCCTCCGGTATATGGAAGCATCNNTGGTCGATATACCATTTCCATGCTTCTTCGACATTCATCACGCCAATGCCCATTTGCTGTATTCCGCTGATAATATAATTTTCCATTTTAAAAATATTATTTGATTTTAGAAATACATAAGAACTTACACAGAGGTTCACAGAGGTTTCACGGAGATTCACAGAGGATTGATATTGATCTCTGTGTAACTCGTATGTTTGTTCTTTGA
>PLML01000038.1 GCA_003141525.1 Bacteroidales bacterium | reverse complement strand
ACTTTTTTCTCAAGGACCTCTTTCTCCACACCATCAATCAATGCACCAAGACCTCTTCCCAACGCATTTTTCTTTGTCATAGTCATTCTGTTTCCGGTAATTGAAAAGTCCTGTAATTACTGTTTAACTCTTGTTTCCTGTTTCTCAATAAGCTCCTTGGCCAGGTTAAGATAGTTGACCGTACCTCTTGAATCGGCGTCATACAGAATAGCCGGCTGACCAAAGCTCGGAGCTTCTGAGAGTTTTACGTTTCGCTGGATTATAGTTTTAAAAACCATTTGCTGAAAATGTTTATTGACCTCATCAGCTACCTGATTTGATAATCTGAGACGTGAATCGTACATTGTAAGAAGAAAGCCCTCAATCTCAAGTTCAGGATTAAGATTATTCTGAATAATTTTTATTGTATTAAGAAGTTTACCCAGTCCTTCAAGGGCAAAGTATTCACACTGCACAGGTATTATAACAGAATGTGATGCCGTAAGGGCATTAACGGTCAGAAGGCCCAAAGATGGAGAGCAATCAATTAGTATATAATCATAATCCGCTTCTATTTTTTTAAGTACCACCTTAAGCGTTTTTTCTCTTTCATGTCTGTCAAGCATTTCAATTTCTGCACCTACAAGGTCAATATTTGAGGGAATTATTGAAAGGTTCTCGACTTCACATTTGAGCAAAGCTTCCCATGGTTCTTTCCCGTCAATCAAACAATCGTATATCGTGCATCTTATTTGCCGGGTGTCAATTCCAATACCGGAAGTCGCATTTGCCTGAGGGTCTGCATCAACTATCAGTACTTTCTTTTCCAGGGCGGCAAGACTGGCCGCCAGGTTTATTGCTGTTGTTGTCTTTCCTACCCCACCCTTCTGATTTGCTATAGCTATAATCCTTCCCATCGTTTTTCAGTTATCGAGTTATATTTTGAGTTTCAAATTTACTATTTATGGCCTTCTGCTACAGACAGTGAAAGATGTAATTGTAAACATTTTTTTCGTGGTTTTCAACATTTTATTAACATCAGTATTTTTTATTAAAAAACATAACTTGCTGATTTTGTGAACAATCATAAATCAGCTAGTTTGGGAACCTTCTTCTTACAACTAATATCCGTGTGAACAGTGAGTCTGATAAACAGATCATTAAAGTGATATTGATCAGGATTTTGAAAAATTTGTCTATTTATTTCCATCTTTGTCTGCCACACATCCTAAACAATATGAGTTTTAATACCGATCATAAAGAATGGCTGGTAATAGTAAACCCAAATGCCGGCAATGGAAAAGGGAAAAAAGACTGGGAAAAAATATCCGCTTTTCTTAAAAATAAGGCTTTGCCTTTTGCTGTAAAGTTCACAGAAAAAAAAGGTCACGCTATTCACTTCACAATTGAAGGAATTATTTCAGGTTACAGGAAGATAATAACAGTTGGCGGTGATGGCACTCTGAATGAAGTCGTTAACGGTGTCTTTTTAAGCAAGGTTTGTCCAACAACTGATATTTCCCTGGCATTGATCCCCGTAGGAACAGGAAATGATTGGGGCAGGATGTTTGGTATTCCTCTTGATTATGAAAAAGCAATAAGTATTATTTGTGAAAATAAACTTATGTTACATGATGCAGGCCTTGTAAGTTTTTTTGAGGGATCAGAAAAGAAAATGAGATACTTCATAAATATAGCTGGACTGGGATTTGAATCAGTTGTTGTGAAAAGAACCAATTATCAGAAAGACAGAGGCCATGGTGGCAAACTGATATATTTCTATAACCTGCTTATGAGTCTTATTTCATATAAAAACACGAAGGCAGAGATTATTATAGATGGTGAAAAGATCCAGGCAGATGTTTTCTCCTTAAATGTCGGGAACGGTCGTTACTGTGGAGGAGGTATGAGACAGACCCCCAGGGCTTTACCTGATGATGGTCTGCTTGATGTGACAATAATAAACGGTATGGGTAAGTTTGAGATAATCAGAAACCTGAAGATTCTTTATGATGGTACGATCCTCCAGCATCCAAAGATTGACGGGTATAAGTGTAAAAATATAAAGGTCAGTTCAGAATCTGTAATGTATGCCGAAGCTGATGGGGAATCGCTTGGTCAGACACCCGTAGAATTCAGTATTATACCTGAGGGTTTGAACATTGTTTATGGAACTAAAATCATTCCGTAACCTTTACCTCAAACAGTTTAGGCCACCTTTTACCCGTAACAAAAATCCTGTTGCTCTGGCTATCATAAGCTATGCCATTCAATACATCAGTATCTTCATCCCGGTCCGATTTAGACAGAAGACCTTTCAAATCAACATACGCCATCACTTTCCCGCTTACAGGATCAATTCTTGCTATTAAATCGGTCATCCAGATATTTGCCCAGATTTCACCATTAATATATTCAAGTTCATTCAGCTGGTCAACTTTCTTCTCATTATCATAAACTTCAATCTTTGAAACAGCAGTAAACATCTCTGGTTCAAAGAAATAGAGAATATTAGTTCCATCGCTCATCACAATTTTGTCATTTATTGTGGTCAAACCCCAACCCTGGGTAGGATAGTAGATCTTATTTATTAATTTAAAATCCGATTTATTATACACAAAACCAACTTTACTTTTCCAGGTTACCTGGTATATGCGGTCGCGGTAAAGCGCGATACCTTCACCAAATAATGAATCATCAAGGTCATGTTGCCTTATAACCTTACCTGTTTCCAGTTCCACTTCCCTTAAAGTCGAGCCGCTCTCCTGACCGGTGCCCTCAAAAAGTTTTCCTCCGTCATAGAAAAGCCCTTGTGTAAATGCATCCCTGTCGTGAGGATATGTATGAATAACCTTATAACCATATTTTTTTGGAACAACGTCAGAATAAACTACAATAAAACGAGTAATTGTATTCTGAGATTTACCTCCTTTATATGCTGTGACTTTTAATGATTTTCTCCCCGTGATAAGGGTGAAAACAGAAGGGACGGTATACTCCCATGGATCTGATTTAATGGTTGTTACATAATTGCTATTAAAATAAAAAGTAACAGAATCAGGTACTGCTTTTTTATCTTCAAGAGCCAGCATTATTTTAACCGGCTGGTTAAGCTTAAAACCGGCGTCCTCGTCAGGTGAAATTATTTTAATCAGTTTTGCGTGGATCTCTTCGGTCAAAATCCGGGTGGGTTGAGCTCCGGTTTCTTTTACTTTGCCCGATCGACCCAAGCACGAAAGCGTCCATATTAAGAGAAGTACTGCTGGGATTGCAAGGAGATATTTATGATAACCGGTTTTCATTCGTCTTTGGTTTTCGGTGTAAATAATCTTTTAAAAATATTTTTTCTCGCCGATGATATTCTTTTCTCTGCTTCCTTCTCCTGAAGTTCATAAGGGGTTAGTATCTGCCATACACCGCTCCAACCCGGGAAACCTCCAATGTTTTTATCATCAATATAGATGTCCGCATTTATCTTACGACTTACTGTTTCATCAAATATTTCTTCAGGATAGTTTTTATTAACCGCATAAAACTCAATTCCGTTCTTTCTGCAATACTCAACGGCTTCATCAAGTTCTTTACCTGTCCGGAATGTCCAGAGGATGATCAGGGCCCCTAGCTTTTCGAGCTCCTTAAGTGTTTGAAAAGCAAAAAGTTTCTCTTTGCCTATTCCGGGATACTCGTGTTCAACTATTGTTCCGTCAAAATCCACTGCAATCTTTATACCTGTGAAGTCAACCATTCAGTCTATCTTATTTTTGCAAATCTAATAATAAATGAGATAAGAATGACTCAATTAAGATATCCGGAAAGTTCAGCTTACTGAAATTTATCTTAATTTTGCTTCCCTTCTTGATTACATTATCTCATTTCAACATGAAACATTTTCCGAATTTCATAACATCACTTAACCTGGCATCGGGATTTATTGCAATTATTTTTGCCTCCTGCGGAAACCTTGTAACTGCATCATGGCTTATACTCGCAGCAATGATATTTGATTTCCTCGATGGTTTATCGGCCAGGTTACTTAAAGCATATTCTGAAATTGGAAAAGAACTCGACAGTCTTGCCGACATTGTAAGCTTTGGCGTTGCACCCGGGATAATTATATATCGCCTTCTTAATGAATCCATATCATTGAATAGTCCGACTGACATGAATTCTGACAGCCTTAAAGCTATGTTATTAATGTTAATCCCTGCAATAATGCCAGTATGTGGAGCTATACGACTCGCAATATTTAATTTAGATTCAACACAGACAAAAACGTTTAAAGGTTTACCAATCCCGGCAAATGCCCTTGCAGTGATTTCAATTGTCATCGCCGGACATTATTCACAATCGCAGCTGCTTAACTCATTCACTCGGTCTCCTTTTCTACTCATAGTGTTTACAATTATATTATCATTATTAATGGTCAGCAGGATACCTTTACTTTCTCTTAAAGTTTCTAACTTTAAATTAAAGGGAAACGAAGGAAGATATATTCTAGCTGGATTGGTACTTATTTTTGTTGCCATTTTTGGGGTAATGGCTTTCCCCTTAATAATACCCCTTTATATTATTTCTTCGGCAATATCTATACTCTTCTGACGAGCGGGTTATCCCTTTTCGGAAAATTTCTTGTCATAAACAGTTAAAGCATATTTTATGGCAAACCAGCATAAAAGAATGAATGCCGGCCAGATGAGGTATTGAAGAATTTGATTTATATACATTTCCAGTTGCATTAATTTCAGTTTTCTTTTGTCAATTGGCATACGGCGTGCGGTATGCGGTGCGCGGCAGGTGGTGTATGGAGTGTGTTTCCGCAAACCGGTTACCGGTAGCCGCAAACCCTAATATTTATGCTCCTCCGAATTCATCTCTGCTTCAGTGATCTTGTTATTATTGATTGCTTTCCATGCATACCAGATGTATGCTATAACCAATGGGATAATAAATGAAACATACATCATTGTTTTCAAAGTAAACAGGCTCGATGACGCATTTCTGATTGTTAAAGAGCTCTGGAGATCGAACAGGGACGGATAAAATGAAGTTTCATTAAACCCTGCTATAAGAAACAAAGAGAATACTGTAAGTACTGTACCCGCTCCGGAAAACCAGATCCCTGAAAGACTTTTCCTTAATATTGTTATACCAATTCCATATAAAACACTGATTACTCCTAAAAGAAAAAGTATCAGAACAACAGGCATCTGAATGAGATTATGTATGTATTTGAACTTTTCTATAGTTATTGTCCCGGTCATTGGATCAGCTGCAAACCCTTTTGAAAAGAGCAGGCAAATGACAAAAAACAGGAAGAAGATCAGAAAAGGGATAGAGTTGGTAATTAATGCTTTAACTGATCTCTTCACTAAATCTTCCTCATCAAGAGTATTGATTATATATAACACCCCGTTAATTCTTGCCAGAAATAATACTGCAAATCCAAGTGAAAGATTCCGCATATTCAATAAAGCTTCAAGGCCATACCAGTGCGTTGCCCAATGTACCTGGTTCATCTGATCCAAAGTAAACATCGCACCTGTGAAAAAAGTTGCAACAGCTACTCCTATAAGAAAAGGACCCAGAGAACCATTAAGAAAGAGAAAAAAGTCGAAGGTCTTCTGCCCCAGAACGTTATTGGGTTTTGATCTGAATTCATATGCTATAGCCTGTATGGTAAAACTGAACAATATAGCTATCCAGACCCAATAAGCTCCTCCGAAACTTGTTGCATAGAAAAGCGGGAAGGAGGCAAAGAAGGCACCACCAAAAGTCACAAGAGTTGTAAAGGTGAATTCCCATTTCCGCCCCATTGTATTAACAATCATTGTCTTTTGGGTGCTGTTTTCAGGGAGCGAATAGATCATCGATTGTCCTCCCTGAACGAACATCAGGAACACCAGCAGGCTTGCCAGAATAGAAACTATAATCCACCAGTAGTGCTGCAGAAAAAGTTGAGATATCATTGCTGTCATAATTTTATCCTCCTAATGTTTGGGGCCGGTTTTAATCTGTTTTATCATAATTGATACCTCTGAAATAAGCAATCCCGTGAACAGAACCGCAAAAAGAATGAATGTTGTAATAACTGACCCTGTGCTTATCTGTGAAACAGCTTTTGATACAGTCATCATATCCTGAATTATCCATGGCTGCCGGCCTATTTCAGTAAGTAACCAACCCAGTTCACCTGCAATATATGGTAATGGTATGGACAGAAGGGCTATCCACAAAAACCATCTGTTGTCTGAAATTGTTCCTTTGAACAGGAGATATAGCGCCACAGAAAAAATCATTATGAAAAGGAACCCCAGCACCACCATCAGGTGAAAAGAATAGAACGAGGTCGTCACATTCGGAATAACATCTTCGGGTTTTTCAATTGAGGCATAACCGAAATATCTGAAATATTTGTTCTGGAAGTCATTGTCTCTGAAAACACCTTTTATTGCCGAAATCTGTGCAGAATCATTATTAAGTCTGGATTTTATATAAGATGTCAGAATTTCCCTGGCATATTTCCCTCTTTGCATTTTTTCGGCGGTTGAGACTATTCCCAACTTCTCATTACCTGATATATGATCTTTAAGGCCCGGAACATAGGCGTCCCTGTCGCCTCCGGTTAAAACTGAAAGCAAACCGGGTATTTGTATCTTAAATGCAAATTCCTTGACCTTTTTTTCTCCTATTTTTTTATCCGTATCTTTCAGTACTCCGAAAGCTATTAAACCTGCATTATTTTTACCTTCATAGAGTGCTTCCATCGATGCAAATTTAACGGGCTGCACTTTTGATACGGTTCTTGCAGATTCATCTCCTGTGTAAGCAACCATCAGAGAAGATAAAAGTCCGAAAACTCCTGCTACTAAAATGCTTTTTTTCGCCATCTGTTCTTCTCTCTTCCTTATCAGATACCAGGCACTTATTCCAAGCACAAACATTGATGCAAGCAGGAAACCGGATGATATGGTATGCAAAAACTTATCGACTGCGACCTGATTAAAGAGAACTGCCCAGAAATTAACCATTTCATTTCGTGCAGTATCAGGATTGAATATCATACCTACAGGATGCTGCATCCACGCGTTTGCAACGAGAATCCAGAGTGCGGAGAGATTAGCTCCGACAGCTACCAGCCATGTAGAAACCAGGTGAAATTTTTTATTCACTTTATTCCATCCAAAAAACATAACAGCAACGAATGTCGATTCCAGGAAAAATGCAAGAATACCTTCGATTGCAAGAGGCGCTCCAAAAATATCACCGACGAACCACGAATAATTAGACCAGTTTGTGCCAAACTCAAATTCAAGAATAATCCCTGTTGCAATACCAATAGCGAAGTTTATCCCGAAAAGTGTCATCCAGAACCGGGTAATTCGTTTCCATTCCTCTCTACCTGTTTTAACATAGATGGTTTCCATTATGGCCAGCATGAACGATAATCCAAGTGTAAGTGGTACGAATAGCCAGTGGTAAACTGCTGTCAGGGCAAATTGAGCTCTTGACCAGTCTACAAGGCTCATATCAATGTTACCTATCATAGTTATCGGAGGAATTAGTTAACTGATCGAGGACATGTTCACTTCTCTCTTTGTCATTATGCCAGTTTTTATAAAGAAAATCCTGAAAGAAGAAGATCTTCAGTATAACAATAATAATAAAAAGTTTAATCAGGATAATTACCCATACCCTTCTTCCCCAACCGGACATATTTCTGAATCCATCATAGTAAAAATGGAAAACCCGGTTCAATAAAGAATTATTCGGTTTCATTTATTAGTTCGTTTCTCTTTATGCAATAATCTTAATGAGCATAAAATTTAAAATACCTGATTGAATACTATTCTGCAGCGGGCCCATCATTTGATTTAAATGGCAGCTGGGTTTTGTTTCCAATATTTTCAGCAGAGAGACTGGATGTGATCTTCTGCACTGCCTTAAAATTATAAAAAAACTCTCCTGCAAAAACCCTCAGTACTGTATAAGCGGGAATTCCGAATATCATTCCAGGTACTCCGGCAGCGAATCCGGCAGCCAGTACCACAATGAAAATTTCAAGAGGATGTGCTTTAACACTACTTGAAAATATAACTGGCTGGAATACAATGTTATCAATTAAATGTGTTAAAGCTTCAACAATTATCATATATGTAATGAGAGGTATCACAACAGTCGTAATATCCTGGTTGATATGCGAAGCAACACCCATTATTATTGCTATAAATAAACCAATCCATGGTCCGACATAGGGGATGACATTTAAAATTCCGAGGATAAGCCCCATTACAACAGCCTGTTGAAAATCGATGCCTACGATAGTCATTCCTGTGGTAATAAGAATCATTATGCAGGTGCTTTGTATTACGATCCCTATGAAATACCGTGTAAGAAGTTTTTTTACTGAATAAAGAGCCCTGGTTACATGTTCTACATATTTATCCGGCACCCACATTAATATTGATTCAAAAAATAGTTTCTGATCTTTCAGGAAGAAAAAGGTGATAAACGTTATTGAGAATATTGCAATAATGACGTTACCAAGAATGCCGATAAGAGAACCTATGAAATTCTGTATCATGTTAATATTGAGAACTCCGGCAACCTTTGCTACTATATAATCCTGAATAGAAAGATTTTGGGGAATATCCTTGTTAATAGCTCTGAACAGACTCTCTATTTTGTTTATTGGTCCGGCTACAATCTGAACAATTTTTTCACTGTCGATGGTCGAAAAGTAATTTATCTGCCTGGTTACAAGAGGTACAAAAGTTACAAAGAACAAAATTATTAACCCCCAGATTATTGCCAGTGTTAAAAGTGCACTGAGAGGCCGGGGAAAAGACCATCTGTTGATTTTGATTCTGCAAAACAGATCTACAAGTGGTCGCCCCATAATAGATAAAACGCCTGATACCAAAATGTAAACTACAATATTCCGGAAAAACCAGGCACAGGCCAACAGGAGTAAAATTCCAAAAAAGATAAGAATGTTTCTTAACGTTTCTTTCATTGATAAAGACATTTCCTTCTACAAACCTAATCCAAATTTTTTGATTTCGCTAAAAATTTGTCATTGAATGTACTCACCCTCTTAATCCCCCCTCTCTACTTCGCAAAGAGGGGGAAATGGCTAATATTCAATGTATTACTCCCCTCTCTAGGGATTAGAGAGGGGATGGGGGTGAGTTCATTTGAACCTGAAAAGGGAAGAGATATCCACACATATCATGCCATATTGTCCGATAAGATTTTATTTTATATGTCATTATGTCATTTTTATCACTTTGGAACGAAGTTTGAAAATATGCAGATAAACGAATAAATGTTAAACTAAAATTATAGGAGGACAAAACTATGTTACCAACAATTACAAGAAGAAATTTCAGGCCATTTTACATGCCGAACATTTTTGACGATGATTTTTTCCCCGTTCTCTCAAACAGAGACAGTTTGATGCCGGCTGTTAACATCAGGGAAGATGATAAGAATTATGTTCTTGACCTGGCTATACCGGGAATTGACAAGAAAGATCTGAAAATAGATATGAATGAGGATGTTCTGACAATTTCATCGGAGATGAAGAATGAATCGGAAGAAAACAGGGACGGATACAAGAGAAAAGAATTCAGCTATTCGGCATTCTGCAGAAGTTTTTATATTCCTGAAAATGTTAACAGGGAAATAATAAAAGCAAATTATAAAGATGGAATCCTTTCCGTAGAGCTTCCCAAACAGGAAGAGGGAAAAAACAAGATCACAAGAAAAATTGAAATTTCATGACATTTAAAAGAAATCCCGGCTAATTGCCGGGATTTTTTATATGACCACATTCCTGAATATATCTCTGAGCAAAATTTCTTCCGAAATCTCTTAAATATTCTTTTTTGTTATTATCCGGAGAAAATTTAAATGCTGCCGTTTCTTCAAATATTTTCAGTTTAAGAAGACGAAAGTTTTCGAGAATTAAATTTGGCGACTCCCCGCTCCATCCATACGATCCGAAAGCTCCACCCAGTTTACCCTTGTCACGTATTGGATTTATCAATGCAAGTAATTTATATACAGGAAGTAACGTATTCTGATTGATAGTAGGGGAACCGACAAGTAACCCGTCTGACATTATTAACTTTGACTCCAGTTCTTCCAAAGAAATATTTTCAATATCTGTAATATCCACCGTAATACCCTTGGTTTCGAGGATCCCTTCAGCAATAAGTTGTGCGGCATCCTTTGTATAACCATAAGCTGAAACATATGCTATCAGAATATTCTTCTGATTTTTTTCAGACACAATCTGCATGTAATTATCTGCATACTTCTCAGAAAGTTCAATAGCTTTTCTGAGGTTCTTTTTATGAATCGGGCCGTGACCCGGACAAATGAAATCAAGTTCAAGAGGTTTTACCTTTTCAATTGCTCTCAGCATAAATCTGCTGAACGGTCTCATTATTATATTAAAATAGTATTTAAATGATTCTGTATACTGTTCGTCAAAATTGCTGAACATTTCAGAAGAACAATAATGTGCTCCAAAGATATCGCATGTAAACAAAACCTTGTCCTCCACGAGAAGCGTCAACATTGAATCAGGCCAATGCAGGTTTGGCGCAGAGAAAAATCTGAGGGTTTTATTTCCCAGATCGAGCGTATCACCATCTTTTACAACCAGTGATTTAAATGGTATATTGACAATATCCTCAAGGTACCTGATTGCGTTGCCGCTTCCAACAACCGTGGCTGAAGGGGCCAGATTGAGCAGAAGCCTGAGACTGCCTGAATGATCTGGCTCAGTGTGATCGAGAATAATGTACTGAATCTCTTCAGGATCAGTTACTTCTCTAAGTTTGCTGAAATATGTCTCACTGAATTTTTCTTTTGCAACCTCTACTATTGCTTTCTTCTCAGCATTAATAAAATACGAGTTATAAGTTGTCCCGAAATCGGTATGCATAACTATATCGAAGGTCCTGATATCAAAATCCAGTACTCCTATCCACTTGACGTCACTTGTAACATCAATTATTTTATCGTCAATCCTGCTCATTTTATCAAACATTTTCAGATTTTGGCAATGATGCTCTTATTTGCCTTCACCTGCTGAAGTATCGGGATCTCAACTTCAGTCCCTAACGGTAAGAAAACATCAACCCTCGATCCAAACTTGATAAAACCAAGTTCATCTCCCTGGAGTACATCTGCATTTTCCTTCGCGTAAGTAACAATTCTTCGCGCTACAGCCCCCGCAATCTGCCTTATCATTACCTCTGTTCCCTTACCGGTTTTAAGAACAATTGTACTCCTTTCGTTCAGCTCGGAAGACTTAGGGTGCCAGGCAACCATATTCTGACCCGGATGATAACATACATATTTTACTTTCCCGGAAACCGGGTATCTGTTGCTATGCATATTGAACGGGGACATAAAAATTGAAACCTGCAAACGCATGTCTTTAAAATATTCATTTTCCATTGCCTCTTCAATAACCACAACTTTCCCATCAGCAGGAGCATAAATAAGTCCCGGGTCGGTTTCGAATGATCTTGTTGGAAGTCTGAAGAAAAAGAGCAGGAATATATAAAGCATAAATGAGCAGATGAAAAATCCCCATTTCACAATTCCTGAATCCGTCCAGATAATATTGACAATGATATTCAAGATCAGCAATGTTATCAAGCTAAAACCTAATATCTTGTATCCTTCTTTATGAATATGAATCCTCATCTATTTAAAATTTGCACAAAACTAATCAAGTCCGGTCAATCATCCAACTAGTGATATAAAAAGATATACAAGCGGAAAAGATATTATTGCACTATCGAACCTGTCGAGAAATCCCCCGTGACCCGGCATTATTGTCCCTGAATCCTTTACTCCTGTGCTTCTTTTGAGCATTGACTCTACCAGGTCACCAAATGTACCTGCCACTGAAACTATGAGGGAAATAATAATCCAATCGATTTTATCCACAATTCCCAGCCAGTGAGAAAGGAACCAGGCGACCAGAGCTGCTATAATGATACCTCCTATCAGTCCTTCCCAGGTTTTCTTCGGAGAAATACGCTCCATCAGTTTACGACGCCCTAAAGATATTCCGGTCAGGTATGCACCCGTATCGTTTGCCCATAAAAGAATAAAAAAACCAATAATTATTCCGGGTGAGAAAATTATATTGGCATGAG
This sequence comes from Bacteroidales bacterium, assembly GCA_003141525.1. Lineage (GTDB taxonomy): Bacteria > Bacteroidota > Bacteroidia > Bacteroidales > VadinHA17 > LD21. The sequence goes on along the minus strand of PLML01000038.1, from coordinate 4,987 downwards.
GAAGTAACGAATTAAGTCCTGTTCTTGAGAATGCTGCAAAGGGGAACATCGAAAACGGTACTGCAGTATAAAGTACCGAAAAAAATGTATGCGCCAGTGAATCAAATGGTTTATCCTCCTTCCTGTATAACTCAATAACCATTATTATCAACATCAACGGAATAAGAACAAGGAAAAATTTTTTTGTAATCATTCCTGAAGCAATCAGTGTTGAAATAGTATATGCAGCGGTCCCTGTAATAATTCCGGATACCATTTGCGGCCTCACAGCTGTATTCCTTATCATCAGGTAATATTCATACTGTGTTCCGACGAGCATCACCAGTCCGGTAATAAAAAAAGATAATGGATGAAGCCAAAACCCTCCCATTACGAATACTACTATCCATGCTCCGGTTAAGGTCCGTCTGAAAAAAATATTCAATACTGCAGTATATTATTCTACCCTATTACACACCATTATCTTTCGATTTAGCTTTTTTCACAGGTTTCTCAGCAGACGGATTTTCTGTGACAGTTTCTTTTTTCGATGATCCGACTTTCGTTTTCTCAGGTGATGACTTGGCTGATTTTTGCCCATTTTTACCTTCTGTCCTGTTTTCCTTATTATCTGTTAATAGGGCCGATTTGGCCTCAGCTTCTCTCTCCTCCTTTAATAAGTCAGCTTTTCTCTTGCCAAATATCCTTTCAAGATCTTCGCTGAAAATTACCTCTTTTTCGAGAAGCAATTCTGCAAGTTCGGTAAGACCTTTCATATTATTTTTAAGAACCTCTTTAGCCCTCACATACGATTCTGCTATAATCAGGTTAACCTCCTGATCTATAAGCTCTGCTGTCTTCTCGCTATACGGCTTTGTGAATCCAAAATCGGATTGTCCCGATGAATCGTAGAAACTGATATTACCAACTTTATCGCTCATCCCAAAAAACGAAACCATTGCATAGGCCTGTTTTGTAATTTTCTCCAGATCGCTGAGTGCTCCTGTTGAAATTCTTCCGAAGATGAGTTCTTCTGATGCTCTGCCTCCAAGTGCGTATGCCATTTCATCCAGTATCTGTTCGCGCGTGGTAAGCTGCCGTTCTTCAGGAAGATACCATGCTGCTCCGAGAGCCCTTCCACGAGGTATAATGGTCACCTTAAGCAGAGGGCTGGCATATTCAAGCATCCAACTAACTGTTGCATGTCCCGCCTCATGATAAGCAATCGTCTTTTTCTCCACGGGTGAAATGATCTTTGTTTTTCTTTCCAGTCCCCCTACAATACGGTCGACAGCATCAAGAAAGTCTTGTTTCTCAACAACTGTCTTGTTTTTCCTTGCTGCAATAAGGGCCGCTTCGTTACAGACATTTGCAATATCAGCGCCAGAGAAGCCAGGAGTCTGTTTGGCCATGAATCCTATATCAAAACTTTTTTCAAGTTTAATAGGACGAAGATGAACTTTAAATATAGCTTCCCTTTCGACAAGGTCAGGGAGCTCGACATGTATCTGACGGTCAAAACGGCCGGCACGCATTAGTGCCCTGTCAAGGATATCTGCCCTGTTTGTGGCAGCAAGAATTATTACTCCCATGTTTGTACCGAAACCGTCCATCTCTGTAAGAAGCTGGTTAAGGGTATTTTCTCTTTCGTCGTTTGATCCAAAATTTGCATTGCGGCCTCTTGCACGTCCCACAGCATCAATCTCATCAATAAAGACAATGCAGGGCGCTTTTTCCTTTGCCTGTTTAAACAGATCTCTGACCCTCGAAGCGCCGACCCCGACAAACATTTCAACGAAATCTGAACCTGATATGGAAAAGAATGGAACGTTTGCTTCTCCTGCAACTGCCTTTGCAAGCATTGTTTTTCCTGTTCCGGGAGGACCTATCAAAAGCGCACCTTTTGGAATTTTACCTCCAAGATTGGTATATTTCTTGGGATTCTTAAGAAAATCAACAATTTCCATAACTTCCGTCTTGGCCTCTTCAAGACCGGCTACATCATTGAAATTTAACTTGACATTTGTGTCCTTATCGAATATCTGGGCACGTGATTTGCCAACGCTGAAAATACCTCCTGCGCCGCCTGCCCCGCCACCTGACATACGTTTCATCATGAACAGCCAAAAAGCAATTAAAAGAACAGGCAGTAACAGCCATGAAAGTATATCGCCAAACCAGTTTTTACGCGTTTGATAATCAGGATAAATAAGATCCTTATCGGCATAATTTGCATCCTTTTGTGCTTTCAGGAGGAAAGGTTCAAAACTGCTGATATCACCTATATTGTAAGTGAAATTTGGTTTCGGCAATGCTATGCCAAAACCAGTTCCCGGTTTTGACAGTTTAGGATATCTTCCCGATTCAAGCGCATCCTTTTTAAGGTAAATTTCTGCAACCTCTTTATTAATCACAACTATTTTTTCAATATCGTGATTCGCAATCATTCCCTTTATTTCGCTTGTCGTTGTCTGCTGTACAGATTTCCCGTTGTTGAATAACGAAAATATAATCAGTGATACGGCAAGAATTGCAAAAATCCAGTTGGTATTAAAACGTGGTTTCCCATCTTTATCAGTCTTTTTGTCCGGGGCCTGGTTATTATTTGTATTATCTGTCATATATTTTACTTACTGTATTTTATCTTTCATTGCTTCAATCGCTGCATCAGCCCAGAGTGATTCCAGGCTGTAAAAATTCCTGTACTTCTCAAGAAAAACATGAACAATCACGTTTCCATAATCAAGAAGTACCCAGAAACAATTGTCAAGCCCTTCAATATGTAATGGTTTTTCAAATGCTTCCTTTCTCACTGTATCATCAACAGAATCACAAATGGCACTGACCTGAGTTATGGAAGAGGCGTGACATATGATAAAATAATCTGCAATCCTGTTTTCTAGTTTCCTTAAATCAATTTTCAGAACATTTTGGCCTTTCTTCTCAAAAATACCTTTTAAAACTCTCCCTAAAAGGACCTCAGTTCCGTCAGATTTTTTCTTCATCAATATTTATTGGTTTTATATTAAGTCGCAAAATTACCACTTTAATCTGTATTTTTGTTACTGTAATGCTCTTTTGCAATTTCAATGCCAATATTAACAGTACGTAAAAAACCGGCCATTAAAATAATCTGTTTTTAATTAAGTCATTACTAATCATGATAATAGGCTCTAATTTATTATTTTTTGAAAACCTGCCATCTACAAATACTCATACAGCTGAACTCTTAAAAAAGAATAACCTGCCTGAGGGTACTATTGTTTACACCAATTATCAATCGGAAGGCAGAGGCTATTCCGGGAACAAATGGGAAAGTGAAAATGGCAAAAACCTGCTATTCAGTATATTACTATTTCCTTCATTCATAAACACAGAAGATCAGTTCCTTATCTCAATGATTATATCTCTTGGGATTTGCGATTTTTTAATGAGATTTATTCCTGATTGTTCTATAAAATGGCCTAATGACATTTATGTAAACAATGACAAAATAGCAGGCATTTTAATTGAGAGTTCAGTTATTGCCAATCAGATTGAATCCACCATTGCAGGTATAGGTTTGAATATTAATCAGGAAAAGTTTATAAGTACTGCACCTAATCCCGTTTCTCTGCGTCTGCTGACAGGTTTGAGTTATGATCTTTCTGCCTGTATGAATAAGCTGGGAACTGATCTTGATAAGAGATATAAACAATTGTTTGCGGGAAATTCCGGACTTATAAAAAAGGAGTATGTGTCGAAAGTATACCGTTTGAATAAATGGTGCGAGTTTAGAGATATTAAAGGTATCTGCACAGGTAGAATTTTGTCCGTTGGTGACACTGGCCAGATAAAGATTGAGAAGAGGAACGGGGAAATTTGCGAATATGCTTTTAAAGAAATAGAATTTATTCTTTAGTCTTCTTCCATCCTCTGAAGCTTTCCATTTCATTTATAAGTATTTCCATAAACCGACCAATTGGTTTAGATGCCATCATCTTCATCATCGGGTTAAGGTCAGCACTTAACATAACCTTCACATCCGCAGTGTTTTCAACATTATCTGAGATATGCAATGTAAGTGAAAAATCATTTTTCTTCAGCGCATCTCCGTTAAAAACCACTTTATTGAATTTTTCTTTTTCAGCAAGCCTTACAGATACAACTCCAACCATTGATACATTGAAACTGCATGATTCTCTTTCAGCATACCAGTTATTAATGGTCCCGTTTGGTATAAATTGTTCGAAATTCCTGATGTCAGTCACAAAAGCAAAAACTTCTTCGACATTGCAGGTCAACCTTCCGGATCTGCTTTCAAAATATGATAGATTGGCCATAATAAATTTTTATTTTGTTCCCCAGTTTGCCGGATCCAATCTCCAGTTTTTCAAAGTTTCAACTTCTTTCTGACCGATAAAACCTGTTTTCAGAGCTGTTTCAACCAAGACGGAATAGTTGCTTAAAGTATTCAGTCTGCAATTTCCGGAGGCAAAAGCATCTGCGGCTTTTTTAAATTCGTAAGTGAATATTGCAACCATTCCCAAAACATCGCAATGTGATTCCTTTAGAGCATTCACAGCACTCAGGCTGCTTCCACCGGTAGATATAAGATCCTCTATAACAACAATCTTTTGACCTTCTTCAAAATAACCCTCAATCTGGTTTCCAAGTCCATGTTCCTTCGCTCCCGATCTTACATAAATAAATGGCAATCCAAGCTTGTCTGCGATAAGAACCCCATGTGCAATTGCACCTGTTGCGACACCTGCAATCACTTCTGCCTGTGGATAAAGATCATTTATCAAGTCAGAGAAGGAATTGCGGATATAAGACCTCACTTCCGGGAAGGAAAGTGTTTTACGATTATCGCAATAGATAGGTGATTTCCATCCTGAAGCCCATGTAAAAGGATTTGACGGTTGCAATTTTATTGCTTTAATTTGTAAAAGATATTCAGCTGTTTTAATTTCAAAATTTCCCATTGAGCATGTATAAAGTTCATTTCGAGAACAGATTTATAATG
>PLML01000174.1 GCA_003141525.1 Bacteroidales bacterium | reverse complement strand
CTAATTTTGGGGAGTATTATATGGTATAAAAAATACGAAGACAGAATAAAAAGGGAGGTCGAACAATTTAAGGCTGACCAGGGCATAAGGGATTTTATGGATGAGAATGAATGGAAACAAAAGCATGGAGAATTGCAATATCATTTATCCATTCAGGAGTTGTTATTGCAGACCATGTATTCATTTAACGGATTGTACTATAATATTGATGTCTGGCACAAAGAATATGAGGAAGCATTCGATAACATTTTCGTTGACATGCCATTAGGCAGAGACTTCGATATAGCAATTATGAGATTTTTACTATTGCCCTTGTATAATAGTAATCACAAGACAAATTATGGAATTCCTGACTAATTACCGGGATTTAATCCTAAGAGTTCTGAAGATTAGTCCTGAGTTAAAAACTCTAGAATTTGGGGGTAGAGGTACTTATTCCGGAGAATTTAAGAGATTTTTTTAAAACAATATTGATTACAATAAAAATTAAATATCATGAAGGAGATGTTAAAAATTTGAAGACAATTAAATTAATATAATCATAGAGGAAAAATAACAGTAATAATAAAAATTAATACAAATGAAAAAATTAAAAAAAGAGTACGAAGTACTAAAGCGCAAAATTGATGACTGTTGGTCAGTAATAGATATAATTCAAGCATTGAAAGAAAATCTGACTGCAAAAGGCATAGGTCATACAAAGGTGACAAATGATGAAGCGAGGAACTACTTGTATTGTCTCGAAGAAAACCTGACAATTGAACAGTATGAAGTGGAAAAACAAATCGTCCAGAGAATTTTAAAACTGGTTGAAAATGATAGGAGTTTAAGCACTGAATTCATACCATATAAATTTCCGACAAATAGCAGTAACCTTATATATCATATTAAATATATGCTTTGTGAGTATGATGGTTATTATTACTTAATATTTAAAATGGGTGATCTTGTTACTCTCAAATTTATCTTTAATGACCTTACCTCGGCTATTGAATCTTTCTGCCAAGAATGTCAGGGTTTTATTAAAATTCGTAAAGATATTGATGCTCGTTATGACCTAACGCCGGAACAACGTGCAAAACTTGAAAAAGTTGAATATAACGATATTCCAAAGTATAAAAACGTTCTAAAAGATTTTAATAAGTTCAATGGCACAGAGCAGTATGTAGATAATTCTGACGGTCCTAATGAAAACAAAAATTGAGAACATATAAATACAGAAAAGAATATCCAGTATGAAGTGCAGAAGATAATTAATAACGATAATCAACTCGAAAGTATATCAATTACACTTAAAGCCACTGGTAATACAAGCATAATTAATTGATGGTTTAACACTGGCGTTGTAGGCAAAGTAATTTATTTGAAGTGCGTAAGTATATCACAGTTACAAGTTAGTAACCCAGAAATTGACAATAAATATCCATTTGTATGGATAGTTGAAGGTCTTGTAATGGGAACAGGGACAAAATTAAATTAAATAAAAATCTTAAAACCATGATAAAAGAAGATATGAATCACATTATCCTCGATGCTCTTGAGGAAATGCAAAAGCAAGAAGCAAGAAACAGTGAAATGATGAAAATAATCACTGAATATGAAGAGCAAAATAGCATTGAATGCATTACTGAAGAAGAAATTACAGACATATTTGGGATAGGAACATTGTTTCCAAATTATATGATTCCAATGAGCGATTGGATAGATACTTCACTATGGACATTTTGGGATTGGGAATCCTTTTACGTAGATTATGGAATAAATGATATGGGCAAAAGTGAAAATATTGCCAATGAGAATTTTATCTATGATTACTTTGACCTTAGTGATGATGCCTTTTTCAACCAGGATGAATGGGAATGTGAATTGCAAGATGAATTTGAAGCACTGCCTAATGGCATGAGGACAAAAACACTCGATGTTTTTGTTACTGACTCTGATGAAGCAATAAAATGGTATTGTTCCGTTTTGGATGACACTACTCTGTGTTTAAAAATTCATTGCGATTGTGGTGACGGGAAGTACCTTATCATCGTGACACAGTTAGAACAATTATATTTTTATGAAGTATATCTTGAATTTGACGAGAATGGAAGAAGAATATGCCTTGGCACAAGCTTTAATGTCGATAATGTTATCAAAATTATTATGTGTTACAAAAATTCAGGAAACTGCTATGGCGATTGTTAAGAGCGAAAAAAATAATAATTATAAAAAAAAATAACTTAATGAATACGCATATTATACCAGAAGAAACGATCAACGAAATCGTTTGTCCCTCATGCGAACTATACTTTGAAGGTATAATAAACATGAATGTTGAACAAGCCTTAATAGTTATGCTTAAGATTACGCGCTTTTTTAAGTTCAATATGGATCATCAGATGCAGTGGCACTCAAAATATCAAGTCCGGATGGTAAATAACGTCGAACATTATAAAATTGAACTAAGCATTAAGGACTGGAAAGACGAAATGGATTGGATACAAAAGAATAGTGCCAAACAATATCATATATGTATTCAGGACTTATTGCTCCAGACATTATATGCTATGAACGGTTTATACTATCGGATTAATGATCGTGATTATAATTGGGAAGAAGAATTCAACAGAATATTTGTTGGAATGCCCTATGGTAAGGAATTCGATATCGCAATTATACGGTTCTTGCTTCTCCCGCTATACAATGCTACTCATGATACAAATTACCAAATGTCAATAGTATTTCCATGACTTTCGAAGAAGATCCTTCTCCTAATCAGTGATATGGACGATACAACATTGCATTTGTAAATACATTGTGAAGCAGGTGATGGAAAGTTCCTCATTGTCAATACTATTCTGGCGGATCTATACTAATATCAAGTATATCTCGAATCAGAGTCTGAGGAAAAAAGTTGCTACAAACAATTGGGGCATGTACAGACCCCGATGAGGTTTATATAATCATTTATATCAATACCGGTTATGCTTATGGTCAACACCAATGCCATCGAAATTTTAATTATTAAAATCAATATTTAATGGATCCACAAATTATTTGTAAAAACAACCAAGAGTTAGATCCATTTATTCTGAAGCATGAAGCAAGACATATTAAACAGTATATAAAGTAATACTTTAGATAGAATTAATTAATTAATTGTATATATGTATAATAAAATATGAAATGAATAAATCTCAATTTTAACATGAATTGCAACCAAATCATGATTCTTAATGCGACCTTAACTAAGAATTTCTATAGAGTAAATTAAAAACATTTTAACATATCTAAATAGCAGATAATTAGTAGTATATGTTAACATAAGGTCGCATTAACAGTATAGTTAAGGTCAATAACATGTATAATTATAAATCATACATGTTCAGTAAAGTAACACAATGATTACAAAAAAAGAAGATAAAAAGGTTTATAAAAAAGTTGAGTATCTGCCAAAGAAACTAATACAGAAATTAACGGTAGATATTTTCAATAATAATAATACCTATGAATATCGTACAAAGAACAACTTCCTGAAGTGTGTGGGGATAATTTACCATAAGCAGATTTACGAGTATAACGGGTTATATAATTATGTAGCAATTGGCAGATCTTATTGGAAGAAAGTATTTGGTGGTAATTATCACGAAAAGGTACTCAAACCACTGCTTGAAGAGTATCATATAATCGAAAGTTATGATTTTGGTTACCGGACAATCCAGGATAAAAATGACCAGGCCTCAAAAGGAAAACAGAAGGGTCTGGTAGGAATTAGGTACAGGATTAATCCAGACCTTGCCGATGACCCGTGTGAGATCATGCCGTACATTCAAAAAGGAAAGGTGCTGACTGCCGAAGAATATATTTACAACAATGGTCTTGAATTCATTGTTGTTGGTATTCCTGATAAGGACTTCCATGTAGGTATAAACCATGAAAAAGCAAATATGTGGATTGAAAACAACGCTGAGAGAATTTGCAGAGAATACATTCATACAGATTACCCTCAGTTATTGCCCGATAATCTGCTAATTGAGTACCGTGAATACCTTGATGAAGGTTCTTATAATCTAAGATTTTCAACTGTCAAATTCGCAAAGCTGATTGCTGAGACCAGAGGTAAAACGTTATTTTACTTCAATAAGACTTTTTACATTGCCGATGTAGAGGACTTCCTGAAGCATAGGATTCCTGCACTTAAGTACCATTACAAGCGAGAAATATCAAAGGTGGGGGCACTTTCTATTGATGATAAAAGGAGTCCGGTAACACTGAGGTTGCACAATTACCTGGTGAATTTCCCAAGCAAGATTCTTCAATTTATAACGATTAACAATAGTACTATTGTGCAACTTGACCTTCGTACATCACAATTCCTTATATTTGCCAATTTACTGAATGTATATGTTACCCGTGGAGAAGAAGAACTACTCAAACTCTTCATGCATGGAAAAACAAAAACTTACCTGAAAAGATTGGTCAAAGTACTGAAGGACCATCAAACACTTCTTCCCAATATTGGTGTTGATATTCATGACCAAAATTCTGGTCAGTACAGCAATTCTGATGTTATAAAATTCATCAGGGAAGTATTCTACACTGATTTTTACACCGTGGTACAGACTGAACTTGGTTTACCTGAGCGTGGAGTTGCAAAACAGTTACTCTTTAAGTTGTTTTTCAAGAAAACCAACAGACCCGATGTGTTGCTGAATAAACTATCACATCGTTATCCTGTGGTGATTTCTATTATTGCAGGATTTAAAAAGCATTCCGGTACAAACAAATCAAATGAAGACCTAAATCGTGATAACAACTTTTCGGTCTTCCTCCAGTGTGTTGAAGCTGAAATATTCATCGACAACATCTTATTGCCATTACGTAAAGCCGGCATTCCATGTTTTTCCCGGCACGATTCTATTGTTGTTGCCTGCAGCTATGAAGATGAGGTTGAGACATTTGCAAAAGATGTTTTCAAACGATTTGAGTTCAAATACAATCATAAGGTCGAAGATAAATTCTGGGAAGTAGTTGATTATGAAGAACTCGAAGACAGTGGTTATCTAGACTGGTTGTCAGATGAAAACGGTTTACAATCGGACATATCAGATGAAGATTGGGAAGAAACGGATGAAGTATTAACAAATAATGATTATGATATGGATGAAATTTATGATCTGGAGGATCATCATTTAGGAACGATCGAAAAGCTTATTAAAATTGGTCTAAAGGAAGATTATTATGAATCTATTGGTACAGATCTTCTTGTGGAAATTTCAGAACTGCCATTTATTAACGATGAAGAACGGAATATCCTGTCAGATGATATAACCAATCTTAGTGTAGGATATAATTTTTTGCAAAACAAGACCAATAGACTGATCCGGCTATTGGTTCATAGGGTTAATTCCTTGACTTAACAGAAACTGAAAAGGCATCCCATATCAAATTTCTGTTGGCAAAGAATTAACCAATGTAAAAGCCTTTACCCTCTTTACAGAATTCAATAAAATCTTTTATTTTCTGTTTATATTCCTTAGTACTAAATCTAAGGAGTAATTTACTTTTATCCTCCCCCTTTCGTGGTATCGAATCCTACTGTATGCCTTCAAAAAACTGTGACAATGTTATCCCATCCATTGCATCAATGCAAGCAAATAAGGTAATGACAGAAATATTATTGTTATGCTTCTCAAATTTTTGAATAGTATTGACATGGGTGTCTGTCAGCTTGCTTAATTCAAGCTGCGTTAGCCCTTCGTTTATGCGCCAGTTTTTTATAAAAAGGCTGATTTCTTCTAATCTTTTACGTTGATGTTCTTGAATTTCTTTCTTCTTCTTTGACATTATTAAATGGTATTTCAAATAAATACCATTCAACCACAAAAAAATGTGTTTCATGTTATCCTAAAACTGTCATTAATTGTACTATTTCCACAAAATAGCATCAATTTATTGTGCACAACAAAGTAATACAAATTCTCCAAAATGTGATTTTAACACTAATCCTAATAGGTTTTGATGAATTATCGATTAAAAAGCGTACCTACACGAGCAACATCGATTAAATATTATGTAAATATGGAGAAACATTGATATGTATCTTTAAATTTATTTGAGATCATGAAAAAAATCAGAAATCGAAATATTCAAGCCCCTTATGACTTTTAATAATAAAGCCATTGTATAATTTTCACCGGTTTCTGCCGATCTTTCAAGCCGGAAGTAAGTGTTTCTGTTAATTTCTGAATTCCTTGCGAATTCTTCATATGAAATTTTTTTGGCGATTCTTAATCTTTTCACCTTATCAGCAATTATTTTTAGTTTTTCTCTTTCAATACCAGATATAATGTGGGGTTTCTCTGATACTTCTTTGGAAGTCTTATTTGATTTCTTTGGTTTTGAAGATTTGCCGTATGATTCTGCTTCTTCGTTCATTGCAATTAAGATTTAAACAAAAATACATAAAATTTTGAAACATTATTTTATATTTTACG
>PLML01000010.1 GCA_003141525.1 Bacteroidales bacterium | reverse complement strand
TCCAGGCTGATACTGGAAATGCCGATGCGTATTCCAACCTGTCTGTCCTGGTCGGGCGAAAAGTCCGCCATGATTCTGGGGCCGCCACCTCCCCCTTGGGTGCGCCCCTGAGCAAGCTGCACGCCGGGCAAGGTCTTGAAAGAGGAAACAGGTCTTGAGAACTCAGCATAGATGTAGCCGCCCCTGCCACCCCTGCTGTCTCTACTGATTACGCTTAGCTCAGTTTTGTTCATCAGGTCGATCTTACCGGACTGCGGTGCGCTGAAAAGCACATGCGTCCCTGCTTCTGTGGGGAACGTGAGACGATAGTAGGCGGCATGCACACTTACTGTGTATTCCACTCGTATGTCGTATTTCTCCAGGATTGCTGCGTAGTAGTACGGTGTGGCCGTTTCAGTACCGTGGTCATACATCGAGGCGTACTTGTCCGGATCGGTCTCCGCAGAATCGGTCATTGGCATCAGGGTCATTCCTCCAGTGGGAAACCCGTAAATTTTATCCGCCAGATACCGGTCTGTGATTCCCGGCGTAGTAATCGGAGATATACACATCATGCCGTATGGCATTATGACGTTAGGAGAGGTCGCCGACAGCAATTGACCAATCCCTCCCAAATTAGGGTTCACGTAGTCGACGGGAGTTTTCTTTTCGGTTTGAGGGGCTGCACAATTAACAAGCAAGAACACTCCAATTAATAAATAAACAAAATTTGAGAATTTCATTTCGTTTGTGATTTGGTGAAAAATAATGTCACAAGTGAGAACTGACACCCGTCCTACCTCGCAGGTTACTGGGTATTGGCCATGATGAAATCCACCACTGGCTTCGGATCCAGCGGCCCTGACTGATTATTGTCGTATAAACTTTTGCAGACCAGGGTGTAAATCTTTGGGTGGGCTGCTTTCATTGGCTGGCCAAATCACCTCGGCAACATATATATTACCTAGCTTATCCACACAAATGCCATGAGGAGAAAAAAAATTGCCTGCTTTCCAACCTTCGGGCTCACCAAATTTTGCCTGTTCAACTCCGTTTGTATCAAAAATACGGACACGTGACCATGGACCTTTACCATCAGGAATAAATAACACATTATCTACATACATTCTATGGCCAAGTTCAGTGACATATACATAACCATTATGGAAACATATAGCAGAAGGCCTATAAATATTATTCCATATTTTTTTCAGGTTGCCATCAACATCAAATATCTGAATTCTGTCATTCTCACGATCTGCTACATATACATTATTATTATTATCAACAGCAATCCCATGAGGAAGATTAAACTGGCCAGGGCCAGTACCTGGTTCTCCCCACGATTTTATGAGTTTACCATCGGCCGAAAAACGATGTACCCTGGCATTACCATAACCATCAGTAACAAATATGTCACCAGATTTGGAAGTTGCCACTTTAGTAGGAACATTAAATGGCCCTGCTCCTGTTTTTACGGTTTTGAAATTACCTTTTACACTGCCTGAGTTTGAAGGGACGCCTCTAGTTCCCAAAGTCATTAACAATTTTCCGTCAGTCGTAAACTTCATAACGACATGATCTTTTGAATCTACGCAAAAAACGTTATCAAGAGAGTCAATATAAATCCCGTGAGGCCCTCCAATGAGCCCTTGACCCCAACCCCGAAGATACTTGCCCTTCGCATTAAAGACCAGAACAGGGATGTCTCCCCGAACCAAAGCGTAAATATTATTTTTCGAATCTACTGCCACATCCGCCACATTGTCCAAAACCTTCCCATAGTCGTGTAGCTCGAATGTGTATTGCCACTGTGAGGGCTTTGACTCGAGCCCTACGCTGTTGATCGTGATGACCGTGTATGAGTGCTTTTCGCCCGGCTTGACCGAGGTGTCGAGGAATCGCATGTCAGGCATGGGCTGGCTCGGTGTGTCGTGGTAGGTCATGCTCTGAAACAGTGCACGCCCGAACTGGCCCCTAGGATTCTCAGGCACCTTGGCCAATACCTGGCCGTCGCGCAGGATGATGAACTGTTGGATACCGCTTTCGAAGTCGGCCTCTGCACTCCAGGCGACTTCCACGCCCTGGTCACCCTTGGGCGTGGCTGTGACATTGAACGGAGCGGGAGGGGGTGTGGTGTCACCCACTGCGCCGGTTTTGACGTATTCCATATACGCCTTGGCCACAGCCTCATTGGGCAGCCAGACGGATTCCTTCAGGTCGCCTGTGAACTCGGCTGCAGGCACGGCCTTGTCAGGACTCTGGAGCGACGCAAGCCATGAGTGGCTCCGATCCACTGGTTTTGGGGTCTGATCCTGACTGCCTATATCCGGTAAACGCATGGACAGGCAGGCATCCAGGTAAGGGATGGCGAAGTAGCGGCTGTCACCGCACTCGTGCTCTGTGCGCGGGTCGTGGGCAAAACCGATGGTTGCGTCCTGGTCGCGATACTGCTTGAATGTCCTCATCAGCTTGTCCGTGATCCAGGCCTCCTTGATACCGCAACTGAGCATCATGGGGATGGAACAGGCTGCGGGAATAACCGTTGTGGGGGGGACTTGCAGAGGCCGATCGAAGAAGACGGGCTGCGAGCCGGATCGACAGTAAACGGCTATTACGCGGTCAGGATGAAGGGTGCTCATAATGTCGGACCAGATCCCGCCTGCAGAGTGACCCCAGAGGACCCACGGCACGGTCGCGAGTTCTGCGTGGCCGGTCTGGACGGAAAAATCATGCAGGGCCTTGAGGAAGGTCTTCTCTGATCCGCGACGTGGATCCATCCAATAGATGGACCCTGCAGCGTCCCAGTCGCCATCGTTCAGTACGTGGTAGCAGGGTCCCAGCAGGGCACAGTCCCATTTCCTGGCCAGGGACTGCCAGTGTAAGTCGTAGGCCGCAGTGGACCCTTCTTTGGAAGCGGTCATACCTGCGCCGTGCTGGTGAACGATAATGCCACGAAGGGTCTTGACACCATCAGGAATCCAGAGGGTGTAGGTGACTGCGAAGCGCTGCTGGCCTTCATCAGAGATGCCCGGATAGTACAGTTTCACGTATTTCCCGGTGTAGCCCGCAGGCGTTGTGAGATTAGCCACTGTCTTGGCAGCAGCCAGGAAATCTTCAGCCAAGCGAGGTGAAGGTATCGGACCGGGTGCGCCTCGCGGGGATGACTCAGCAGCCACAGCAGCTACCTTCTCAATGATGAATTCCACCACTGGTTTTGGATTCATCGGTGAGAGCGGAAAATGACCTTCACCTTCCCTGATGATCACTGTGAAATTTCCGCCAAGTTCCTTGTATTTCTTCTCCGCTACCCGTGTCTCGCGGTCGAGCCACGGATCGAGGCTGCCGCATACGTGCAGGATCGACACACCGGCCCTGGCGAGCGGCGAAAGATCGTCGATGTGCGGCACTTTTGCGTTTTCGTCAGGGTTTCCCTTTGTGACCATGGTGCTGCGCATGACGGGGTTCTCGCCGTAGATGCATGAAACCTTGTCCGCGTTTTCGACAGCCCATCCGTATGCCTCCCCGGCACCCGCGCCGACACCTTCCAGGGCCGGCTTTTTGCAGAAGCCGGCGTCGGTCATGAGCTGGTAAACCGCGTTCCAATCCTCACGCTGCGGACCGCGCCCCGCGAGCAGTGGCGGGACGACGATATAATAGCCCTCGGCGAGAAGGGCTAGATCAACCTCCGACGTGGTCCGGCCGATGCGATCCGCGCGCAAAACCCACAGCTTCCCGGCGGCCGGATTTTTCGGTACGAGCACTGCCATGCCGGTGTTCCCCCACGACTGGGTGGTCTTATCATAACGGTCATAGGACGGGGAGAACATCGGTCCCCGGCAGGTGGCGTAAGTATCCTCCTTTTGGAGGTAAATGTAGGAATTCTCGACGCTGTAATAAGAGGACCTGGCATACGAGTCGTCCAGGAAAGCGGGCCGGGCCGCCGGAGCGGACTGAGACTGTTCAATGAAGTCGGCGATCACCTTGGGATCCTGCAAACTGTGAGGGTGATGGGCGGTACCTTCCTTGATCATGATGGTGATACGGCCGCCTGCCTGATAATAGACGTTCTCGATGACCTTCGTGTTTTTCTCCAGGACAAAATCGAGGCTGCCGCAGACGTTCAGCAACGGCACGTCCCACTTAGCGAGTTCGACCATCTTCGAAATGTCTTCCTGCCGGATGGCAGGATTATCGGCGTAGATCGCGGAAACTTTGTCCGGATTGGCGATGGCCCATTGATAAGCATTTACGCCGCCCTTGCTCATGCCGTCAAACGCCGGTTTCTTCGACAACCCGTGCTTCTCCGTCAGGAAGGCGTACCACGCGTCCCACTGCTTGCCCGGGTCGGGGGTGATGAAGGCAATATGAAAACCCCGTCGCAGCAGTTCCACCTCGGCCTGGGGCCGGTGGTCCCAATAGCAGGCTTGCCACGACCACGGATTGCCCGGTGCTGCAACCTTTGGAACTACCACTATACATCGTCGTTGTCCCTTTGCCGGAGCCCCAACACCATTTTCTTCACCTTCCGGTGCTTTGATCGGGGTTATTTCCAGTGTTTGCTCGTCCATCACAAAATCATATCGGTCAAATCCATGCCAGGAAGTTTTTTCTGAACCGAAACCTGAATTTTGTGCAGCTACCGGTGCAATTCCAAGAATGCAAACAGTACATGCAATAAAAAATAATACAGCATTATTTTTTATTTTTGATTGAAAATAATGCTTGTTTAATGTTGCATCAATCTTTTTCATTTCATTTTTATGATTTTATCAGTAAAATATGAATAGCCAAATCAATATTTTGACGGTTCAGACTTTAGTCCTTGTTTGTTTAAATTAAAAATGGACATTTCAAATTAAAAGTTTAGCTTTAATTGATATTGATTGAAATGCTACAATGCACGATTCAGTATCCATTCACTAATTGCAGGGACTTCTCCATTTGAGCCCTTAATATTCAACCGGAAATATTGTCCGGTTACTGGTACAAATGATCGGGTAAATCCACTGCCGCTTGTTTTTCCTTCAACAATTTTTTCCCATTTATTTCCTTTTTTTACCAGAAGTTGAATATCCTGTCCATGATTATCTCTGGGTCCCCATGGCTCCCAAAGTGTAATATTCTCAATAGCTGTTGGTTTTCCAAGATCAACTTCCACCCATGATTCTTTTTCGCCAGCAGCGGGTTCCCATCTGTTCTTTAAATCATCATCGAAAAGATTGGAAAGTGGTTTTTCAGGGTTGACAGAAGATGCTCTGGCTGTGGCGCCAGCAGTCGGAATTGGCAATACGTCAGGTTTTCCTTCAAATTCCAATACAACTACCGGCAGTAAAGTATCCGGAGCCTCAGTTGGAACAGAAATCTTAATAAAATCAGCGTCCTGAACAATCCCAAGATTTTTTTGAGTGTTGGTCATCAGATAAGCGTTTACTGCTTTGTTCCTCATTGGCAGTTTCAATATTCCATCCTTGGGCCAGTCAACAACGTGTAAAAACAATTTTTGTCCTTTTATTGTGGTTCTGCCCCATGGAAGATACGGGAATGGATTTGCACTTGTTCCATAAATTGCATCGCCATTAACCTTCATCCACTCTCCTACCTGACGCAGCCGGTCAATGCTTGGTTGAGGTATTTCACCTTCTGAAGTCGGTCCGACGTTTAAAAGGAAGTTTCCTCCTTTTGAAACAATGTCAGAGAGTTTAAGAATGAGATCTTTAGTTGATTTCCAGTTATGGTCATTTGTTTTATATCCCCACGTATCGTTCATAGTCATGCAGACCTCCCAATGGCGTCCGCTGAAGCCGGTGGCCGGAATATATTGTTCAGGAGTTTCAGTGTCACCTTTGATTCCTCCGCCAAGCCTATCATTGGTTATCAGGTTTGGATATTTAGCTAATACAGGCAGGAATTTTTCTGCCCGTTCTTTATTCATATCCGTTGGTGTATCCCACCATAAAATAGCAATTTCCCCATACCTTGAAAGGATTTCTTTTACCTGTGGCACAGCTATTTTATCAATATATTTATCCATGCTTCCGTTCTGTGCCGGATCCCAGTGTCCTCCGGTGGCTGCTCCTCCAGGATGGTTCCAATCCTGGGCCTGAGAATAATAAAAGCCAAGCTTTATTCCTTCTTCTTTACAAGCTTTGGCAAGTGGCTTAAGAAGATCTTTGCCATAAGGAGTGGCATCAACAACGTTCCATTTGGTTACCTTCGAATCGAACATTGCGAATCCGTCATGATGCTTGGATGTTATAACAATATATTTCATCCCTGCGTCTTTAGCCATTTTAACCCAGGCTTCCGGATCATATTTAACCGGATTAAACTGTGATGCATATTTTTGATATTCAGCCATGGGAATCTTAGCGTGATTCATGATCCACTCACCTATTCCATCTACCTCCTGTCCTTTATAAACCCCTGCCGGTACGGAATATACACCCCAATGTATAAACATCCCGAATTTGGCGTTTGACCACCAGTCCATACGATCTTCGGTAACTGCTCTCTTATTCTCTTTTGGGGAACAAGATGACAGCAGGAAAACCAGAAAAATTCCTATTGGTAACATCAACTTTTTCATAGGTTAGCATTTTAATGATTATATAATTGTCAAAAAAGATCGACCCTTATTTGCCAGCCATTCTGTACTTGCACGTGATTCAACTGCTTTTTCAATATTTGCATTAATTTTTTGAACTGCCGAAGCCGGTTCCAACTCCAGTGCCCGTAAATCCATCACATGAACACCATTATCAACATTTTCAGATTTTAAAGACACTTCATATATGCCCTTTTTTAAATGAACCTTGGGATAATATTCAATTCGTTGAAAATTTCGATCCGTAACTCTTAATCCTTTGGTTGGTTGACTTAATAGTAAATCTTATTCTTATTGTCTGACTCAAGTTGCTAGTTTATTTCTTTAGTGACCGGTTTATGCCCTGTCGGAACCAAAGTCATTGTTTCACCTGTATTTGAAGTCAATTCCAGGATGGTTCCCGACAAATCCTTCGATATCTTTCCATTCACATAGACAGAAACACCGCTACCCGGCCATGGATTCTGAACCAGGCATTTGCCTCCTTTTTGTGACTGGACCTCAACAAATTCTATTTGTCCTTTTTCCATCGAAGAACTGATCACAAATGCATTCCGTGCAGCCAGTGTAAACTGGGCATCCCATTCTTTCGGCCATGCCGGAAAAATATAATTTATCGGATCTTTGCCGGCTGAAGGAGGAACACTCTGAAGTAATGCGGCGTTAAGCGCCTGCGAGGCCAGGCCGAGTCTTTCACATTCAATCGCTCCGGGTCCCTCGCCCAACATCAACTTATTGGGTAATACTCCTGATCTGCTGTCGGCTTGTTCGTTAACATGCATCTGATTCGGTATTAAATATTTGACCTGGTCACCCAAACCCAGATTTGAGGCTGCAACTGCGTCTCTGGATAAGAGACCGACATTGGTTTTCTCATTTGCACCATCCGGATTTCTTTTTTTGTAATCAGCCAGGACCCTATTGAACAGTTCCTTGTTTTCCGTTCCAATAGTGCATAAGTCATAAAATTCAGCCGGGATTTGTGTAACAGGAATCGGGGTAAGATTATCCAGTACTTCTTTCCAACGAAGACGCAGATCTGCATCAACACCAAGAATTTCAGAAGCATGAATGGCAACAGGTATCATTGCATACATAGCTGACAATTCTTCCGAGGTGTCTTCGCCTCCCCATTTATCATGATCCTCAAGATTATTTATATACCGGATATGGTATTTTCCATCTTTACCTTTGTACAGGTTTGGAAAATTACAATACAATTCAGCCGTCCCTTTTATCATGGGATATCCTGTATTCCTGAGCCAGTCCTTGTCCAGATAATAAGAATACCTTAACCAGTACAGATAAGCTATTTTAGCCGTTGAAGACATAACATGTAAGGTATAGGCAAATGGAGGTTTTGGAGCATAACTTGTATTTTCATTTCTTGCAATCGGACCGCCATATGTTTTTTCAAGGAACAGCCAGTTCCACCTGCTGTTAAGACTGTTTTTATACCGCGCATAATCCCGAAATGCTTTAGAATGGTTTTCCCATGGTTTTTTTATTAAATACAAATCACGCATTTCTTTAGCAATACTATCAGGAAGATCTTCCAGACCGTCAAAGAAAGAAGTCTCGGGGATCCAGATTCCTTTTGTCCCCCATTGCTGAACTGCAGCTTTTGAAAAGGATTCAAAATTCCTGCTGTATGTCGAAAATACAGGGTCAATAATTTCCGGTCTGTTTGCAGCTGTCAACCCGTTGTAATACGTTCCCTGGTTATGCCACCAATATTGTGATCCCCACATACACATGTCACCGTTAGTGTACCATAACATTCCGCTGAATCTTGGCATATAATCTCCACGGGAGCAGGAGGCCATAATATAAAGCAAATAGGTGTAATTCTTTTCAACGTTATCGGCAATGCTGTCGGCACTATGAAGATGGATAAATGATCTTGACCAATAGTTGCTCCACCACTGACGATTGTTATCCAATAATTCGTCAAAGCTTTTTTTCTGTGCCGCATCTAATTGTTTTAATGCCAATCCGGCTACATCGACTTTAGGATCAGCACTTGCAGCGCTGGAAGTCAGTATGAGGAACTTTCCTTTACCAGGCTCAGCTGACAGACGAATTGTCAATTCATTGTAAAAGGTAGCTTTGCCGGCACGGCCAACAATACCAATTGCCACAGCAGAGGCATTATAAAAATTGTCCTCTTTAAATTCCTGAATCAGAATAATTCGTCCGTCCCTGATCTCAAGACGCGAAGTTGCAGTATGAGCGCCTGTTTTTACCTGAACGATGTGCTGGTTCAGGATATCATATCTGCTATTACCCAGATATGATACAACATACCTTAACATTCTGAGATCAATATTGATTGGCGATGGCGTTGTACGCTGATCGTCTATCTCAGTGGCTATCACATCCCCATCGTTCCATGCAAGAACACGTGCGTCAATGCCCTTCCCTCTAACCGTTGATAGTCCATCATAAACAGATAAATGCTGGTTGAATGCTATTCCTGTAAAAACTCCATCACCCCAATCTTCCATATTTATGTCGACATAGCCGCAACCATTTGAATAATCTGAATGTGCTATTGGAAAACTGTTAGAGTAACAACCTATTGAAAAGATATCAACCCGGTTAATCTGAAAATGCATGGCATTTGGAGTTGTCCAAACAAGGCTCCCCATCCTTCCATTCCCGACAGGCATTCCTTCCTCACTTCTTGAGACAGGCACGTTGTAAGAAAGGTCGGCTTTAGAAACTAAACTTTTATAGTTTACTTTCATCAGTTTGCTGGTTTCCACTGCCTTTATTTGCACAATGCATGACAGTGAAAAAAGGATAATCAGGAAATTTATTTTTTTCATACTCTACTATTTAAGTTCAACCAGATATTTATGATTGGCGATCGCAGAAAATATCAGGCATTCACCATTGCTCTTATCAATTTCCATTGGTAAAGATTCTCCTTTTCCTGCTTCATGGACAATAACCGGTTTGCCCGGCCAGGGATTCATCAGCAGGCATTGATTGTCGCGCCGGGGTTGTATTTCAACATAATAAACACCCCTCGAATCTTTGCAGGCTGAAACAAGGAATCCGCCTCTGGCCTGAAAATTATGAAATGCAAGTGAAGCATCAGGTGAAACTGATGGGAACAAATGAATCCGTCCGCTTCTGCTGTTAAGCAACGTTTCGGCATCGGCATCCGGATTACGTAGTCCACCCTCTATGGTGTATGACGGATCAGGTGCCACGCCCAGGAGAATCAATGTTTCATTAGTGTTTCCTGACGGAAAAGTCTTAACAGTGCGAATCATCATATCTCTTAATTTCTGTGGAGAATCAAGATTGATCTCGTCGGCCAGAACTGTGGGATATGCTGCAGCATCTCCGAAATGATCCCCGGGAAGGCGATTCGGTTCCACTCCGCTCACTCCTGCAAAGATTGGGCCTCCAGGTTTTTCCCATGTAGGGTAGGGTACAATTTGAGCGGCAACCTGACGCCACCCTTTACTTAAAAAATCATCTACCTTAAGAAATTCTGCGGCATCAGCTGCACGCGACAAAGCCCAACGAAACATGCATAAAGAACTGATTACGTCTTTATTGTGTGAGAAATTCGGGTAATAACCCCAACGTTCTTCCTCCATAGAAGGAATTATATGATAATACCCGTCGCTGCTTCTTTTAGCATATCCGGCATAGAAGATGGCCATTTCACGCATCAGGGGATAACACTCTTTTCGAAGGAAGCTTGTGTCGCCGCTATAGTCCCATTCATCCCAGGCAGGACGAATAATCTGGGCCATGGTGCCAAGACACAATTCGAGGGTAATTGTCGTATGGACATACTTGTCGGGTTTGACGGGTGGAAGGTAACCGTGGGTGATAAACATTCCCGGCAAATTGAACATGTCATGAGCATTTTGTTCTGCTCCAGGTACCCAGTGCTCTACAATCTGCTTCCACATATCCTCGCTGTCTCCCCAGTTACGAACAAAACGATTGGTAGTAAAAATTTCATTGTAACATGGCAGACTGGTCCAGAATTGAAGATCCTTTTCCGGTAAACCATAAGAAGCACTGGCTTCATACTGACGCATATCCGTTTTAGTGCCACCGCCATGACTGTCTGTCCAACTCCGGTAAATACTGGTAATTTCATCGCTGGCATTACGCCCGGTTTCGCCACGGAACACCCGTCCGTTTTCACGCAGGTCATAAAAATTATTCCACCACTTTGTGTTTTCCTGTATCACACCATCGAAACCTCCGGCTTCTGCCTCTGCCAGGCGTTTTTTGGCCAATGCCAGCAAATCAGTACCATCCATAGTTGTGACAATAGTGACAAAAGCTATCAGTTTCCCATCTGAACCAGGTACGAATGTTGCGGTAGCTGCAGCGCCTGGGGCGGCGGCTATCTTTGCATCAGGAGGAGGAGTTCCAAGTCCGGTTTTTCCTTCCACTGTTTCCAGTTTCACCTCTCCCGGGTTGCTTATGACCCCCATCAACACATACTCAAAGCCTTGCGGAAAAGTCTTCTCGGCCGGCATCCTCTGGCGAATCCAGAAATAACGTCCTTCCTTTCCGCTTGTCGGAGAATCTATCGGGCTATTAAAGTCTTTGTCGGCTTCAGCTCCAGGTTTGGTATATGTTTTCCCGTCTTCAGTCATATATGCCTGGTAGGCTGTGTCTTTATGCCGATAAAGCCGGAGCCACACCGGCTGACTGATTCCTGCCAGGGATCCTCTGACGGCGTATATGTTGCTTTTCATTCCAAGCACATATTCCAGACTTGCCCTGGCAGTACCTTTAGTTACCTGTAAGCTCGTTACCCCATTGGCGCAACTCTGTTTTATTTGCGGAGCTTCTGCACCTTTCAGGGGATCAATTCCAATAATTATCTGTCCTACCGGCTTCAGGCAGGGGGAAAAGTATTCAATAGGCTGACGATAAGGATCATATGATCCACCATCTTTCTTTAGATAGCCATACTCTTTGGGACGGAGAGAATTACTTTTTGTGTCTATTCCAATATAATCCTTATTGGCTGGTGAAACAGCGCCATCACTAATTTCCTGCAAAGTAGGAGCCTCTAATGAACGTATATTAAGACGACGATCCCACACATTATTCTTGTTCAGACTGATAGTAATGCGATCTGGCGACCCCCAGATAGTTGTCCTCATCTTTAAATTGTTGATGCACATTGAGCGACCATCACCGAAGCCATCAAAATCGGGAAAAGGATTGGTGCGATCAAGTGTGCTTTTCAACTCCACTGATTTGGCTGCCTCTTTTAAAGACATTTCCCGATTCCATGGAAGAGGTTGGGAGCTGTCATGATTTTTTGTTCTTGTGCAACCAAAAAAACTGACAGTAATTATTACAACTGCGATAATCTTAGTTCTCATTATAACCTGAGAATCTGCTTTTACATTGATCGATTTTAACCGGAACATCTTGTTTGTACTTATCTTTATGCTTGATTTGTTTTAAATGAAAAGAATCCTAATTTGCAGTTACCCATAAACTACTCATTTGTCGAAGATCTGCCGACGAACTACCAACCATTATTTTAAATTCTCCAGGTTCCACTACCCGCTTCATCTCCCTGTTCCAGAGTGATAATTGTTCAGGTCCGAGTTCAAAATTGACAGTTCCGGTTTCGTCAGGTTTAAGAGTAATCCGGTTAAATCCTTTCAGCGAAATAACAGGGGTTGTAACACTGCTGATTTCATCGCGCACGTAAAGTTGAACTACTTCTGTACCTTCAACCTTACCAGTATTTTTAATCTTTACACTAATATTGGCAGTTCCTGAAGCGGGAATTTTTACTGGTGTTATCTGCAAGTCCGAATATTCAAAACTTGTATAGCTAAGACCCAGTCCGAAAGGAAACAAAGGAGTGTTTGCTTCATCTACATAAACATGTCTTGATGTTGGTTTATGATTATAATAAAAGGGGACCTGCCCGATTGAACGAGGAAAGGTAATTGGTAACTTACCGGATGGATTAATATTGCCCAACAACACATCTGCGATTGCAAGACCTCCTTTTTCGCCCGAAAACCAGGTTTCGAGAATCGATGGAATATTTTGAGCCACCCAATTAATTGTTAATGGCCTGCCATTGAATAAGACAACCACAATGGGCTTTCCGGTTTGATATAATGCTTTGACAAGGTCCAACTGGATTGCGTCCAGGTCGATATTTGCTCTGTCCTTGCCTTCTCCGACCACATTGATATCTTCACCTAAAACTACTATGGCCATATCCGAATTTTTTACCAGCTCCATAGCTTTTTTCTGGTAGATATCGGAAACTTTAATTGAATCCTTTATATAATTAATCTGCAGAGAATTTCCTGCTCTTTGTTTTAATCCATCGAGGATCGAGATTCCTCTTGCATCATTATTTGAATACCCTCCCAGATAGGTACTCGTAGCCAGAGATCCCACTACCGCAATGGACTTGATATTTTTGCTGACAGGAAGAAGTCCGTGATCGTTTTTCAAAAGGCAGATTCCTTCCCTGGCTGCTTTTAGTGCTAATTCCTGGTTTTCTTTGCTGTGAGAAACTCTAGACAAAAGGGAAGTATCAGTATATGGATGATCAAACAAGCCCAGCATAAATTTAACTTTCAATACATCATGAACCGCTCTGTTTAAATCTTCGTCCGAAAGCATCTTCTTGTCGAGAGCTTTCAGCATCGCTTTGCGAAAACCTGAATGATCAAAATCATAGAATTGCATGTTCAACCCTGCCTTAAAGGTCTGAGCCAGAGCATCACTTGTGTCGGTTGCCACCTTATGATTTTCCAATGTCATCTTGACAGCGCCCAGATCGGACAGTACAAAACCTTTAAATCCCCATTCTTTGCGTAGTACATCGGTCAATAGCCATTTATTGTCTACACATGGAATCCCGTCCAGTTCATGGTATGCAGCCATGATACCCATCGCTCCTCCGTCGCGGACAGCTTTTTCAAATACATATAAAAACGATGTACGGGCTTCCCGCTCTCCTATACTTACAGGAGAAGTATTACTACCAGCTTCCGGGATACCATGTATTGCAAAATGCTTTGGTTCAGCAATTACTGCATCCGCACGATCCAATGATGATCCTTGCAGACCTTTCACCATAGCAACCCCATTTATTGCATCCAGATATGGATCTTCGCCATAAGTCTCTTCTACCCTGCCCCATCGTGGATCACGGGGAAGACACAGGACAGGCCCCAGGATCATATCAACACCGTGAGCTCTTGTTTCTGTTGCTATAGCCCTTCCAACACTATGCACCAGCGATGTATCCCATGCAGCAGATAATTGAAGGGGTATTGGGAATGTCGTACTCCCGATTCCACAATAGCCATGCAGGCCTTCTTCGATAAATAAAACAGGAATTCCCAATCTGGTTTTTTCCAGAGCATATTTTTGAATTTCATTTGTGATTTCAGCGCGAAGAGGATAAAAATCGTGTATGGAACCTATTCCGGTGTTCCCAATCATCTGTTCAATTTTTTCTTCTGAATACAAAGAAGCTTCGTGTCCATTCATATTGGCCACTTCTCTTCCCCAGTACATATCAAGTTGATGAATTTTTTCATCGATGGTCATCCTTCCAATCAGATCCGTTACTCTATTTTCAACCGATAAACCAGCATCCTGGTAAGGATACTTGTTGTTATTTATTTTCCCGGTACAGGAATATAAAAACAGATTAAGGAATAGGAAATAAATAATGCTCTTTTTCATTATTTTAGATTTATATTATTTAATAGTACAGTTTTACCTGTTTCAGCCGATTCTCTTGCCGCTTCTAAAATTTTAACAACCAAAATGTTGTTTTCGAGCGAATACAGATCATATTTTGTCATTTTTATTTTCCCCTTTATAACATCTGCAAAATATGAGAACGGATCTTCATATACTGCTATATTTTTTGAAGTGATCTTAGTGGTCTGTTCTACATCCATTTTTCTATTCCTTAAGCGCATTGTGTTATTGTTTACCGTAATTATATAACCCGTTTCGCCATATATTTCCATATCCTTCCTGCCAAAAGGCCAGTTCCAGGAAGCCTGTATTATACATTGGGCATCAGGATAGCTGACAATAATGGTCGCCTCGTCGTCCACTTTCGGGTAAATATCAGGTTTAAAATGCCGTGTAACAGCCGTTACAGAAATAGGTTCCTGACCTTGTTTTAAATAAGTCATTAAGTTTGCCCCATAGCAACCAAAATCAATTAATGCTCCACCGCCATTTTGAACAGGGTCGGTGAGCCAGTCCAGAAACTCTTTATTTACTCCGATTTCTTTTGGTCCCTGGTGCCCATCATGAATGACCACTTTTTTTATACTCCCAATGAAATTACTGTCGTTAACTAACTGGAAGGATTTTGCAGTAGTCGGGTACCAGGAAGTTTCATAATCTGTGAGCAAAAAAATGTGATATTTCCTGGCTAGTTCTTCCATCCTTCTGGCATGTACGACATTGGTAGCCAGAGGCTTTTCGACCATCACATGTATTCCTCTGGGAGCACATGCTTCGACCACTGCCATGTGTTCGAAAATAGAACCAAAGGCTACCACAGCCTCAGGTTTTAATGAATCAAGCATCTTACCCAAATCATCATAAATGAGTTTTGGACTAAAATTATAAGTTTTAGCATATCGCAACGCCAATTCGCGATTGGGTTCATAGATTCCGACCAGATCAAAATCCGATTTATCTTTTCTCCCTAAAATAAATGCAGCATGTCCATGGGTCACGCCTGCAATCGCCAAGCGAATATGCGATTTCGAGGTTTCCTGTGCCTGAATGTTTAACATCACAAACATTAATAGCGTCAGAAAAATGATGGTATTTTTAAAGTTTCTCATATCCAATTTATATTTTATCAAGGTTTTCGTTCAGTAGCAATATATCGCCCGGTTTAGTAGTGAAGACTGCAGTATGCTGTCCCACCCTTAGATGAAGAATTCCACCTAGAGTTGAAAGTACATGAGCATTGACCAAATGTCCATAATTCCATGAAAGATCAACTTCATATCCTCCACGGGCCCGTAATCCTTTTACAGAACCGGCAGGCCATGCTGAAGGCAATGCCGGTAATAGTTGAACTTCAAAAGTACCATCCGTTGTTTTCAGTTGGCTTTGTACTAACATTTCGGCAATGGCTGCTGTAGCGCCAAAATTTCCGTCGATCTGAAAGGGAGGATGATTATCGAAAAGATTGGGTAAGGTTTTATTACTTAAAAGCACTGACAATAATTTAAAAGCATGATCACCATCAAGTAAGCGGTTCCACATATTGATCTTCCAGGCCAGGCTCCAGCCTGTACCGTCATCTCCGCGAGCTTCTAGAGTTTTACGGGCTGCTTCTGCCAATTCCGGTGTACCAAGAACCGTAATTTGATTTCCGGGATACAATCCAAACAAATGTGAAGTATGACGGTGATGCGGTTCCGTTTCCTTGTAATCTTCTGCCCATTCCATGATACGACCGGTATTTGGACTTATTCGAACCGGAGCAAGACGCGATAGTGTATTCTGACATTCGATGAGAAAATCATCTTCAATATTTAAAACCTTGCTCGCGTCGATGCAATTGGTCAACAGGTCATGAATAATTTCCAGATCCATGGTAGCCCCATAGGTAAATACCGATTTTTCACCATCGGGAAGATAAAATGAATTCTCAGGCGAATAGGATGGATTTGTAACCAGCTTACCTGCATAGGCAGTCCCCTTCGGTGCTTCTACCAAAAAGTCAATGATAAAACGGGCGGCTCCTTTCATTAGAGGATATCCGCGTTTTACAAGAAAATCAGTATCGCCGGTATAACAAAAATATTCCCATGGATGTCGCGCGAGCCAGGCTGCTCCCATGGGCCAGATTCCCTGCGGACCAT
>PLML01000091.1 GCA_003141525.1 Bacteroidales bacterium | reverse complement strand
TCATGAACCTGAACCAGTCGGCCCATGGTGATCGTGAATTCGGGTTTATTGGTACAAGGATGAGGCTGAACAGGAAAGTGGTTGTTGGCCATTACCAGGATCCCGAAGCTATCGACCGGATAGCTGTATGGATAAGAGCAGCTTCTGCATACAATGATGCTCTTAATATGAAGGTTGCAAGGTTTGGAGATAATATGCGGGATGTTGGTGTAACTGAAGGAAACAAAGTAAGCGCTCAGATAAAAATGGGCTATTCCGTTTACGGCTTTGGTATTGGCGACCTGGTAAAATCAGTAAATGAAGTATCACCGGGAGCGATTAAAAAATTATTAGCTGAATATGGATCAGAATATAAAATAACAAAATCTGTAGCCACCTCCGATACTTTGAAAGAAGCCGCCAGGATTGAGCTTGGTATGGAAGCATTTCTAGGCGCCGGGAACTTCAAGGCTTTTACTACAACATTTGAAGATCTTCACGGGCTTAAACAACTACCCGGACTTGCTGTACAACGATTGATGGCCAAAGGTTACGGTTTTGGTGCTGAAGGTGACTGGAAAACAGCTGCACTGGTACGCTCGATGAAAGTTATGTCAATGGGGCTTAAAGGAGGAACTTCATTTATGGAAGATTATACCTATCACTTCGATCCGAAAGGGATGAGAGTTCTGGGGGCTCACATGCTTGAGGTTTGCCCGACGATCGCACTCGCTAAACCTTCAGTTGAGATACATCCGCTTTCAATAGGAGGAAAAGAGGATCCTGCCAGACTTGTTTTCAAGACTTCTCCAGGCAATGCAATTAATGTCTCTGTCATCGACCTGGGCAACAGGTTTCGGATGATAGTTAATGAGGTTGAGGTAGTTAAATGTCCAGATATGCCAAACCTTCCTGTGGCAAGTGTTTTATGGAAGCCATTGCCGGATCTGAAGAGAGGTGCGGCAGCATGGATCATGGCCGGAGGAGCTCATCATACCGGGTTCAGCAATTCAATTAATTCCGAATACCTTGAGGATTTTGCAGGTATGATGGGTGTTGAATATTTACTTATAGATGAGAAGTGCGATCTTACTTCTTTGAAAAAGGAATTAAGATGGAATGAAATAAGTTATCATATCTCCGACGGGATATTTTGACTTTTGTACTGAATACTTATTTTAAATCAGCAGGACTCTTTTTTGAAGAAATGAAAATTTATTCAAACACAGCAAGGCATCTCGTTGCAGTTGATTGTATTATATTCGGTTATGATATACTTGAAAAGGAGATAAAACTTCTTCTTTTTAAGCGCATTGTTGAACCTGCAAAAGGCAGATGGTCACTAGCAGGTGGATTTGTAGAAGCTCATGAAAGTCTGGATGATGCGGCAAGCAGAATTCTCCGTAAGCTGACCGGACTGGAGTCTGTTTATCTGAAGCAATCATATGCTTATGGTGAAACCGACAGGGATCCGGGCGACAGGGTTATTTCTGTTTCATATTTTGCTCTTATTGAAATCAGGGACATCAAGAAGGAACTTGCTGAGAAAAACGGAGTGAGCTGGCGTTCATTATACAGATTGCCTGATTTGATTTTTGACCACCCTTTAATGGTCAGACGAGCTCTCACAGAACTCCAGAATCAGATAAAGATCAAGCCGGTTGGTTTTGAATTGTTACATGAGAAATTCACCCTTGTTCAGCTTCAGGATCTTTATGAAGCGATCTACCAGAGAAAGATAGACAAGAGAAATTTCAGGAAAAAGATATTATCAATGGGGATTATTGAAAAGCTTGATGAGAAGGAAAGGGAGACTTCAAAAAAAGGAGCTTATTATTATAAGTTTAATGAGGGTACTTATGATAGACTAAAACAGAATGGTTTCTATTTCAATCTGGATGTAAACTAAAAATAAGTGCCTGAAGTAGATTGAGTTCGGAATGACTAAAGTTAAAAAAAATGCTGGAGAAATTAAAAAACACTGTATTCAGGGCTAATCTTGACCTGGTTGAAAAAGGGTTGGTTATTCATACCTGGGGTAATGTAAGCGGAAGAGATAAAGAAAGCGGACTTATTGTAATTAAACCGTCAGGTGTCAGTTACAATATCATGAAACCGGAGCATATGGTTGTAATTGATCTGAATGGCAAGATTATCGAAGGGAAATTTAAACCTTCAACCGATGCACCCACTCATCTGCTTCTCTATAGAACCTATAAATCGATAGGCGGAGTAGTACATACACATTCTTCCTATGCAACATCGTGGGCCCAGGCAGGGAAGCCAATACCCCCTTTTGGAACAACCCATGCTGACCACTTTTGCGGGGAGATTCCATGTACAAGATTAATGACGAAGAAGGAAACAGAGAATGATTACGAAATCAACACAGGAAAGATCATTGTTGAAAAACTGGGAGCAGTTGATCCATTAACTTTGCCTTCAGTATTGGTTAATGGTCATGGGCCGTTCTGCTGGGGAACCGATGCTGAAAATGCAGTTTATAATGCCATAGCTCTTGAAGAGATTGCAAGAATGGCATTTTATACTGTTCTGCTGGGCAAAACAGAACCAATCAGCCAATTTCTGCTGGATAAACATTTTAGAAGGAAACATGGTAGTGATGCTTATTATGGGCAGGATAAATCTGAAGAAAATTAGAAAGTTAAGATATGGCAAAAAAATATGTGATCGGGATTGATTATGGAACAGACTCAGTCCGTTCAGTTATTGTTGATACAACCAATGGTAAAATTATCGGGACATCCGTATTTGATTACCCGAGATGGAAGAAAGGCCTCTTTTGTGATCCTTCAATCAATCAATTTCGTCAACACCCTCTTGATTATATTGAAGGTCTTGAACAATCTGTAAAAGGAGCACTTGCCGGTTTGACGCAGGACGTGGTAAAAAACATAGCAGGAATTACTGTTGACACTACCGGCTCAACTCCTGTGGCAGTTGACAAGGAAGGAACTCCTCTCTCACTGAAAAAAGGATTTGAAAAAGACCCTGATGCAATGTTTGTATTATGGAAAGATCATACTGCTGTTAAGGAAGCTGCGGAGATCAACAAACTGGCAAGAACATGGGGCGGGGTTGACTTTACCAGATTCGAAGGAGGGATTTATTCATCGGAGTGGTTCTGGGCCAAAGTACTTCATGTTCTTCGTCATAGTGATGAAGTAAGGAAAAATGCCTGGTCGTGGGTTGAACACTGCGACTGGATACCAGGATTACTAACCGGGGAAACAGATCCTGCGCAACTGAAAAGGAGTCGTTGTGCAGCAGGGCACAAAGCAATGTGGCATAATGACTTCAATGGTTTGCCGGATGAAAAATTTCTTGCAAAACTTGATCCTGTTCTATCTGGTCTCAGAGAAAGACTTTTCAGCAAAACATACACCTGCGATACTGAAGTCGGGAGACTTTCGCCAGAATGGGCTAAGAGACTTGGCCTCTCAACTGACGTGAAAGTTGGTGCAGGTACATTTGATGCCCACACAGGCGCTGTCGGCGGAGAGATAAAACCATATCATCTCGTTAAAGTTATGGGAACTTCCACATGCGACATGATGGTGGCACCCATGACAGAAGTAGGAGATAAACTTGTCGCCGGTATATGCGGACAGGTTGACGGATCAATTATCCCTGGCATGCTTGGTCTGGAAGCAGGACAATCAGCCTTTGGTGATATTTATGCCTGGTTTGGGAAACTACTTTCATGGCCGGTGACCGACATCATATCAAAGATGAGCTGGCTTGACGAAAAAACAAAGAATAGAATCAAAGAAGAAACGACGGATAAGATAATTGCAGAGTTAAGCAGACAGGCTGAAACACTAACGTTTGAAGAAACATCAGTCATTGCTCTTGACTGGATGAATGGCAGACGTACGCCGGATGCCAATCAGTCGCTTAAAGGGGCAATTACCGGGCTCTCGCTAGGATCTGATGCACCGCGGATATTTAAAGCACTTGTCGAGGCAACGGCATTCGGATCAAGAATGATTAACGAACGTTTTATTTCTGAAGGGATCCGTATCGATGGTGTAATAGCTATCGGAGGTGTTGCTAAAAAGAACCCTTTTGTAATGCAGATAGTTGCAGATGTTCTTAACATGCCGATTAAAGTTGCAGCTTCTGAACAAACCTGTGCCCTGGGTTCAGCAATGGCGGCATCGGTAGTAGCAGGAGTATACAAAGACATTCCCTCTGCACAGAAAGCAATGAGTGGGGGATTTGAAAAAGAGTACCATCCCGATCCTGTCAGAGCCAGGAAATACGAAACTCTTTTCAGTAAATACAAAGAGCTTGGCTTAGTTATTGAAAAAGGAGAACATTATTAAGTAATAATTCTTTGTGACCCTTTGTGATATCCTTTGAGAGCCTTTGTGGTTATTTATTTTACCACTAAGGAACACAAAGAAGAAAAATGGATTAATCTTTTATGCAAGTAATTCCTATGAAGAAATTTATCGATGTTTTAGCAGTTTCATTCTTGATTGCCGGTACACAAACCAATGCTCAGAAAGAAGATCAGACAGCCATTAACCAGCTAATAATAGTTGCAAATCATCAAGGTCCGGTCATCAGCAAAGATATTTACGGGCATTTTTCAGAGCACCTGGGTAACTGTATTTATGGTGGCCTGTGGGTTGGAACTGATTCTAAAATACCAAATACATACGGCATCAGAAATGATGTTCTGTTTGCTCTCCGTGAGATTAAAGTTCCTAACCTCCGCTGGCCGGGTGGCTGCTTTGCAGATACATACCACTGGAAAGATGGGATAGGTCCAAAAGAAAAGAGAGCTTCTATAGTAAATACCAACTGGGGAGGTGTTACCGAGGACAATTCCTTCGGCACTCATGAGTTCATGAAGCTGACTGAATTGTTAGGTTGCGACGCATATATTAACGGGAATGTCGGGTCAGGTTCGGTCAGGGAGATGGCAGACTGGGTTGAATATCTTACCTCTGATGCTGTCAGCCCCATGACCAACCTTCGTAAAGAAAATGGCCGCGATAAACCATGGAAGGTAAAATACTTTGCTATCGGTAATGAAAACTGGGGTTGTGGTGGAAATATGACAGACGAGTTTTATGCAAACACTATGAAGCAATATTCGACTTTCCTTGGCAATTATTCCGAGAATAAGCTTTATCGTGTTGCCTGTGGACCTTATGATTACAATTTTGCCTGGACAGAAACACTGATGAAAGATGCGTCTACCCGAGCAATGTTCCAAGGATTATCGATACATTATTATTCTGTTGTCGATGGGTGGAGTTTTAAAGGTTCTGCTACTAAATTCGATGAGAGGGAATGGTTTGAAACGATGCGGTTAAATCTCCAGATGGATTTCATAATTAAAGGACATTCAGCCATAATGGACAGGTACGATCCTGAGAAAACAAAAGGACTCGTTGTCGATGAGTGGGGCAATTGGTTCAACGTTGAACCGGGTACTAATCCAGGATTCCTGTACCAGCAGAATTCAATGCGCGATGCAATTACTGCTGCAATTCATCTGAACATTTTTAACCAGCACGCTGACAGGGTTAAAGCGGCAAACATTGCACAGATGGTAAATGTCCTTCAATCTGTTATTCTTACAAAGGACGATAAAATAGTTCTGACGCCAACCTATTGGGTCTTTAGAATGTTCAGGGTACATCAGGAGGCTAAGCTCCTTAATTTTGACCTCAAATGCGAAGATTACGTTTATGGTAATAAAAAGGTACCGGCTATTTCAGCTTCAGCATCTGTTGACAAAGACGGGAAAGTGCATATCTCTATTGCAAATCTTAACCCAAACAAATCTATTACAATAACCTGTCCCGTAATAGGCGATTCATTCAATAAAGTTACGGGAGAAGTGCTTACTGCCAAAGAAATGAATTCATTTAACAGTTTTGAAAATCCGGAAATGGTAAAACCTGTTTCATTCAACGGATTTACTATGAAGGACCGAATTTTGAACATTACAATGCCATCAAAATCAGTGGTTGTATTAGAACTGACTAAATAGTATAATATGATTAAGCTTCTTAAGTTACTCATAATCTTTACCAGTGGAATATTGTCTCTTTCCGGATGTGCTAAAAAGTCTTCAACAGGAAAAGACTATCCTATTCAACCGGTACCATTCACCGCAGTTAAGCTTACCGATAATTTCTGGGCACCGAGGATAAAAAAGAATGCTTCTGTTACAATTCCTATTGCCTTCGGTTATTGTGAATCGACAGGGAGAGTGAAAAACTTTGAAATTGCTGCAGGTCTCGATACCGGCAAATTCCAGACAATATATCCATTTGACGATTCGGATGTTTACAAGATAATTGAAGGCGCAAGTTATTCCCTTCAGACATTCCCAGATCCAAAACTTGAAGGATATCTTGACACACTAATTCGTAAGATCGGTCTTGCACAGGAACCTGATGGCTATCTTTATACCAACCGTACAATTGCAGAGAAACATGGTGGAGCCGGACTTCATGAGTGGGCAGGCAAAAACAGGTGGGAAATGGATTCTGTGCTAAGCCATGAACTTTACAATCTCGGGCATCTTTATGAAGCTGCTGTAGCCCACTACCAGGCCACAGGGAAAAGAACCCTTCTTGATATTGCATTAAAATCGGCTGATCTGGTAAATAAGGATTTTGGTTATGGCAAGGTTAAGGTATATCCGGGTCACCAGGTGATTGAGATGGGACTTGTAAAGCTTTACCGGGTTACAGGTGAAAAAAAATACCTCAATCTGGCAAGGTTTTTTCTCGATATCCGAGGTCCTCATGGTCAGTCATACAATCAGGCTAATCTTAAACCTGTTGATCAGACCGAAGCTGTAGGTCATTCTGTCAGAGCTACCTATATGTATTCCGGTATGGCAGATATAGCTGCAATTGAGAATGATGAAGCTTATCTGAACGCTATTACCAAAATATGGGGAAACCTTGTCTGCGGGAAAATGTATCTTACAGGTGGGATTGGAGCTACTGGTGGAAATGAGGGTTTCGCCGACCCTTTTGTATTGCCCAATATGTCTGCTTATTGCGAGACCTGCGCTTCAATCGGAGATATCTTCTTCAATCACAGGCTTTTCCTTTTACACGGCCTGTCGAAGTATATAGACGTTCTTGAAAAAACTCTCTATAACTCAATGCTTTCCGGGGTATCATTATCAGCCGACAGATTTTTCTATCCTAATCCTCTTGAATCTAATGGTCAGCATCAACGTCAGGCCTGGTTCGGCTGTGCATGCTGCCCCTCGAACGTTGCCAGGTTTGTTCCCGCAATTCCCGGATATGTTTATGCTGTGAGAGATAAAGAACTTTATGTCAATCTGTTCATTTCAAATAATGCCAGCATAACCCTTGGTAAAAGAAAGGTCGGTATTTCTCAAAAAGCAAATTTCCCATGGGATGGCAAGGTAGAAATAACTGTTAATCCGGAGAAAAGCAGGGAATTCATTTTGAAGATCAGGATTCCGGGCTGGGCTCAAAATGAGGCTATGCCGGGAGGGCTCTATAAATTTACGGATCAGGATACTGAACCGGTAAAACTTATGATTAATGAAGTAGAATCTGAGATTAAGATTGTTGACGGATATGCTGTAGTTTTAAGGAAATGGGCATCGGGTGATAAGGTTGAAATTGATTTTCCGATGCCGGTCCGCAAAGTTGTTGCCGACGATAGGGTAAAGGAAGACAGGAATAAAATGGCATTTCAGAGAGGCCCTGTTATTTTCTGCGCTGAATGGCCCGATAACAATACAGGAAATGTGCTGGATTTAGTAATAAAAAAGGATGCTTCTTTCACCACAGTATTTGAACCTTCGCTTCTTGGAGGGACACAGGTAATTAAAACATCCGGCGTTTCGACAAAAAATACACCAGATGGAAAAATCGGGATGACTGGTGAAGAACCAGTCAAATTAATTCCGTATGCTCTGTGGAATAATCGTGGTGCAGGACAGATGATAGTCTGGTTTCCTACCAATGCTCAAACCGGATATTATATTGATGGAATCCATGGGGATGACAAATATCCGGGAACAGCCACAAAGCCCATAAAATCAATCAGGGAACTTAACATCAGGCTTCAAAGGAAGGCTGCAGATATCTTTTTGGCAGGAGGACAGGTTTTTGACGGAACTATAGTATTGAGCGGCATTAATGGTAATAATAACAATCCCATTAAAATAAATTCATGGGGTGAAGAAAAAGCAATAATTAACGGTGGCAACGCCGAAGCTGTAAGAATTGAAAACTGTCAGAATATATGGATTACAGATCTGGATATCAAAGGAAATGGAAGAAAGAATGGCAACAAAACCAATGGCTTGTCAATCGCGCATTCACGGAATTGTAAAATTGAAAATGTAAGAGCAGAAGGCTTTCAGAAGTCAGGAGTAGATCTTTACGACTGCAGTGATTCGGAGGTTGAAAAAGTCATTGCTTCTGATAATGGGTTTTGCGGCATAAACATTATGGGCTCAGTCAGGAATCATTCACATAAAATTATGATTCGTGACTGCAAGGCTGAAAACAATCCGGGTGATCCGACAAATCTTGATAATCATAGTGGTAATGGTATTCTTGTCGGTGTTTCAGACAGTGTGACGATTGATCATTGCAGTGCCACTAACAATGGCTGGGACATGCCCCGTCAGGGGAACGGTCCTGTAGGTATCTGGACATGGGAAAGCGATCATATTACGATCCAGTACTGCATCAGCTATCGGAATAAAACGTCAAAAAATGCAAAGGATGGCGGAGGATTTGATCTCGACGGAGGTGTTACTAATTCGGTGATTCAATATTGTCTATCGTATGAAAACCAGGGAGCAGGTTATGGTTTATTTCAATATTCCGGAGCATCTGCCTGGTCAAATAATATAATACGTTATTGCATAAGCATTGAGGATGCTCAAACAACTGAAGGGGCAGGAAGTATTTTTATCTGGAATGGATCGGATGATGTTCAACAACTGGCTAATTGTATGATATATAATAATGTAATATATAATTCTGGTGCTCCATTAATCAGTTTTGAAAGTTCTTCCGCACATAAAAACTTTACATTCTGCAATAATATTTTACTGGGTTCGGACTATCCTATAACGGGGATCATCAAAGGCAGCACATTTCTTGGAAATGACTGGTGGAGTACAAAAGGTGAAATCAAGTTCATGAAATTCAATAATCTTGCTGAGTGGGCAAGAGAAACCGGACAGGAGATGCTTAAAGGTCATTTGATAGGAATGCAACTGGATCCGAAATTTAAAGGTCCTATGTTAACTGATATTACTGATCCATACCAGCTAGGAAAACTTTATGGCTATATTTTATTACCAGATTCCCCTCTTAAAAATAAAGGACTGGATCTTAAGTCAATCTTTGGTTTGGAAAAGCCAGCGAAAGACTTTTATGGAAATCCGGTTCCGGCTGGTGTAGCCACAGAACCTGGGATATATGAAATGAAATGATGCTGTAGTGATGGCTCGCGAGCCATCACTACAACAATAATATATTTTATTAAAAGATTAAGATATTATGATTGCAAAATATTCAATATTTGTGCCCGAAATGAAGGGAGATTTAAGTGAGGAATGGAGGCAGTGTCTGAAACAAATAATATACAACCATGAGAAGGGCTTCAGACTTATTAAACTAAATGTCTTTACAGATCAGCCTGACTACGAATCATATATAAAAACCTGGAAAGAAATAGCTAAATCTATCCGAAATGCTTTTGGTAAGCAATGTCCGGCCTTTAATATTACGGTTCATCCACCTGAAAAACCATGGAAAATTGTTGTTGAAGCAGCTTATGCAGATGCTGATTCATCAGATATTACAACAAAAGTTTGGAATGCAATACCTTATGTAGTCTGTACATCAGATTCCGGGAAAGAGGTATGGGCTGGCGGTCTTGGCTTTGGTCTCTTTTATTCGGATACAAGAGGTGCAGCCGGAGCAGCATTCGATCAGATGAAAGCAATCCTTGATGCGGAAGGAATGTCATTTAATCACCTGGTGCGGCAATGGAATTATATTGGCAATATTCTTGAAATTAAAAAAGGATTTCAGAATTACCAGGTTTTTAATGAAGTCAGGAGTGAAGTTTATCAAAAATACCGGACAATACATGGATATCCTGCAGCCACTGGAATCGGAATGAATCTTGATGGAGTCAGTCTTGACTTTTGTGCTCTAATGGCAAAAGAAGGGATAACGATTAAACCTATTGAAAATCCTAATCAGGTTAATGCCTATGAGTACGGACAAGAAGTACTGAAAGGATTAGTCGGTAAAGGTAACTCAATAAAACACCCCCCTCAGTTTGAGCGGGCACTTCTTTTAGCAGGCAAGATGAGATCGACAATTTTTATTTCAGGCACGGCTTCAATTATCGGGCAGGACATAATAGGGATTGAAGATATTGAAAAACAAACTGTTGTAACTATTGATAACATTAACAAGCTCACTGATCAGGAAAGAATCGGGAAAATGATCGCCAACACCGGAAAAGAATGGGGGAAATTTATTCTCCTGAGAGTCTATGTGAAAAATCAGCTCGATTTTGCAAGAGTAAAGTCGATTTGCAGTCAGCGATTTCCTGAAGTTCCTGCTATTTTTATCCAATCTGATATCTGCCGCGAAAAACTTCTGGTCGAACTTGAGGCAGAATTTTTAATAAATAATTAATTGAAAAGAACAGACAGAAAAAAGAAAAGGGTATCAGCAATAAATTAAATTTAGTATGAAGACTGATTTCAAATCAAGATTGACCGTCCTTACTGAGGAACACCTGAAATTGTTAAACAGGAAAAATGAAAGAATTGAACCGGGAAACGGAATCTTCCACAGATATAAATATCCGGTACTTACGGGTGATCATGCACCTTTATTCTGGAGGTATGATCTTGATCCGGAAACGAATCCTCAACTGATGGAACGTTTTGGCATACATGCAGCATTCAATGCCGGAGCAATGAAATATGACAGGAAATACATACTCGTTGTTCGTGTTGAAGGCAATGACAGAAAATCTTTTTTTGCAATTGCAGAAAGTCCCAACGGAGTTGATAATTTCCGGTTCCGGGATTATCCGGTTACCATGCCTGAAACAGAGAATCCTGATACAAATGTTTATGACATGCGCATGACCAGACATGAAGACGGTTGGATTTATGGGATCTTTTGTTCTGAAAGAAAAGACCCTTCAGCCCCTGCAGGCGATCTCTCTTCTGCTGTAGCTGCTGCAGGCATTGCCAGAACCTATGATCTTAAAACATGGGAAAGGCTTCCTGATCTCAAAACAAGAAGTCAGCAGCGAAATGTAGTTCTTCATCCTGAATTTGTCAATGGCAAGTATGCTCTTTATACCCGTCCCCAGGATGGGTTTATTGATGCCGGATCAGGAGGTGGTATAGGCTGGGCACTTATTGATGATATCACACATGCTGAAATAAAAGAAGAGAAAATCATTAACTTTCGCTATTATCATACTATAAAGGAACAGAAAAACGGTGAGGGACCACATCCGGTAAAAACAGACAAAGGATGGCTGCATCTTGCTCATGGCGTGAGAGGTTGCGCCGCCGGTCTGAGATATGTCCTTTATCTCTATATGACTGATTTACACGATCCTTCAAAGCTAATAGCAGAACCAGCCGGGTTTTTCATGGCTCCTGAAGGGGAAGAAAGAGTCGGTGATGTTTCGAATGTATTGTTTACAAATGGCTGGATTATCGATGATGACGGATCAGTTTTTATTTATTATGCTTCATCAGATACCAGGATGCATGTAGCTGTTTCGAATATTGATAAACTTGTCGATTATTGCCTGAATACGCCTGCAGATGGATTACGGTCTGCTACTTCGGTTGAAACACTAAAAAAACTGATCGACAGGAACCTTAAATTGCAGAATAAGAAATAATAATTTTTTATACGCATTTTATAACAATCTCTATGATCTTACAAAAGCTGAAACTTAAAGAAAAGATCGGATATGGGTTTGGCGATGCAGCCAGCTCGATGTTCTGGAAACTCTTCTCGATGTATTTGATGTTTTTTTATACCGATGTTTTCGGGATTTCTGCAACTCTTGTCGGAACCATGTTCCTTGTGACAAGGATTTGGGATGCCGCATTCGATCCTTTTGTCGGGATTCTTGGTGATCGTACCGAGACCAGGTGGGGTAAGTTCAGACCGTACCTGCTCTGGGTTGCAATACCATTCGGAATTATTGGAGTACTCACCTTCACAACCCCTTCATTTGCAGAGTCGGGAAAAGTGATCTATGCATTTATTACTTATTCCCTGATGATGATGGTGTATTCCATGATCAATGTACCTTATGCTTCACTTATGGGAGTCATGACTGCCGATGGAAAAGAGAGAACCAGCCTGGCTACATTTAGGTTTATTTTTGCTTTTGGAGGAAGTCTGCTGGTGCTTGCGCTCGCTGAACCGTTGGTTGATATATTCAGTAAACTCGGGAAAGAAGGTATTAACCTTCAGCTCGGGTGGCAACTGGCTGCAGTGGTATTTGCAATTATCGCAATAACTTTCTTCATGTTCACTTTTTCATGGACCCGTGAACGTATTAAACCCGCAACAGTAAAGACTTCGCTGAAAAAAGACCTTAACGACCTGCTGCATAATTCTCCGTGGTTCATTCTGCTTGGAGCGGGCATTGCAGCAATATTCTTTAACTCTATCCGTGACGGAGCTGCCATATATTATTTCAAATACTATATACAGGGACAAAGCGCTTTTTCAATAAAAGCTATAAACCTAACAATTACTCTCAGCAGCCTTTATTTTGTCCTCGGACAGGCTGCAAATATTATCGGAGTAATTCTTGCTAAACCTGTTTCAGACAGGATAGGCAAGAAATATACTTTCTTATATGCAATGCTTTTTGCNNCGACGCGCTACAGGTCTTGTCTTTTCGGCATCTTCTATGTCGCAGAAATTCGGTTGGACTCTGGGTGGAGCGCTGGCCGGATGGCTTCTTGGATATTATGGATTCAAGGCAAATGTTGTTCAAACAGCTGAAGCTCAGACAGGTATAAAAATGATGCTGAGTTTCTTCCCGGCAATAGGAACTTTATTAGGAGCATTTTTCATGTTTATTTATCCACTGAGTGAGAAGCGGATGACGACTATAAGCGCTGAACTGGTGGTAAGAAGAGAATCGGTTAAAAAAGAATAGCCCCCCAACCCCCTATAGGGGGGCTAATTCTCTGGATATAAGAATAATTCCTCTTAAATCCACAGAATTAGCTCCCCTTCAGGGGAGATGTCAGCACAGCTGACAGAGGGGCTTATGACCATTAACATTCCTTCTTCATGGAAAGGCTGCGAAGTGGTCAGGGGCCTAAATTAAGGAGTTTTATTTATAATAATCAAATATATGGTACAGAGCAAACTGGCAAAATTAAAATCAGAAGTTAAAGAAGAACTGATAAATCATATTCTGCCATTCTGGACAGGGAAAATGATCGATTCAGAAAATGGTGGCTTCTATGGAAGAATAGATGGTTCAGGTCGGGTTTTCGATAATGCAGACAAAGGCTGTGTACTGAACGCGAGGATTCTCTGGACCTTTTCGTCCGCTTACAGAATTCTGAAGAATACCATTTATTTTAATACAGCCGGAAGATCAAAAGATTATCTCCTCGATCATTTTTTTGATAAGGAATTTGGCGGAGTTTTCTGGCTTCTCGACCACAAAGGAGAGATGAAAGATGGCAAAAAACAGATTTATGCCCAGGCGTTTGCGATTTATGGACTGATAGAATATTACAAGGTTACAAATGACCAGG
Source organism: Bacteroidales bacterium (assembly GCA_003141525.1). Lineage (GTDB taxonomy): Bacteria > Bacteroidota > Bacteroidia > Bacteroidales > VadinHA17 > LD21. The sequence continues at coordinate 4,556 of PLML01000091.1, read as the reverse complement.
CTTGTCTCGAAAAAGCAATCGAACTGTTCAGGTTGATTGAGAAATACAGCTATGATGTTGAGCTTGATGGATATTTTGAAGCCTTCTCCAGGGACTGGGGTGCCCTTGACGATCTTCGTCTCAGTGCAAAGGACGCCAATGAAAAAAAGACAATGAATACTCATCTTCATGTTCTGGAAGCTTATACAAATCTTTACAGAATCTGGAAAGATGATCTCTTGAAGAAACAACTGCACAGACTGATTGCTGTTTTTACTGATAAGATCGTTAATAGCCAGACATTTAACCTTAATATGTTCTTTGATGAAAAATGGTACGATAAAACTGACCTTGTTTCGTACGGACATAATATAGAATCGTCATGGCTGATATACGAAGCTGCCATGGTACTTGGTGACGAAACTCTGCTGAGAAAAGTAAAAAATATTTGTCTCAGAATTGCTGAAGCCTCAAGAGAAGGTATAATGGCTGATGGCAGCATGATTTATGAAAAATTTTTCAAATCGGGACATATTGATTCTGACAGGCACTGGTGGGTACAGGCTGAAACCGTAGTTGGCTTTCTGAATGCATATACCTTATCGGGGAAAAAAGAATATCTCGATCTTAGCCTGGCAGCCTGGAAATTTATCTTTACTCATCTGGTGGACAGACAAAACGGGGAATGGTACTGGAGTGTTGATAAAAATCTGCAGCCTAATCTTAAAGAGGATAAGGCAGGATTCTGGAAATGTCCCTATCATAATTCAAGGATGTGTCTTGAAATAATTGAAAGACGTAATATAATTTAGAGGCACTATTAAAAGATTAAGACATATATAAAATAATTCAGATTGACCATGAGAAAACTAGTTTTAATAATCCTGATTTGCTCTGTTATTTCGACAGTTTTAACAGCGCAGGAAGCAGCATCCAAAATACGGATTAACCAGATCGGCTTCTATCCTGATGCTCAAAAAGTTGCTATCATTGCAGATAACATCGATGGTGATTTTCTTATTAAGTCAGTAACATCCGGTGAGGTCATATTTAAATCAAAACTGAGCGATCCTCGTAAATCAGATTTCTCTCCTAAAGTAACACGGATTGCTGATTTCTCAACAGTTACAAAACCTGGAATGTATGTATTGAATTTACCTGGAATAGGGGATTCCTATACCTTCGAAATTAAAACTAAGGTTTTCACCAATCTCACAAAAGCGCTAATAAAAGGTTTTTATTTTCAGAGGATGTCCATAGCTCTTAAGCCTGAGTTTGCAGGTAAATGGAGCAGGGCAGCCGGACATCCTGACACTCAAATTATTATTCATCCTTCAGCTGCTTCGCCAGCAAGACCTGCTGGTACAATTATCTCCTGTCCCCGTGGCTGGTATGATGCCGGAGATTACAATAAATATGTAGTAAACAGCGGTATTACTATGGGCACGTTACTTTCTTTATATGAGGATTTTCCAGCCTGTTTCGATACACTCGGAATAAATATTCCTGAAAGCGGAAACGGAGCTCCTGATCTGCTTAATGAGATAGTCTGGAACCTCCGCTGGATGCTGACTATGCAGGATCCTTTCGATGGTGGTGTATATAATAAGGTAACAAACGCCGATTTTGATCCCATGATTATGCCATCTGCTTCTGTAACCCCACGTTATGTTGTTCAAAAGGGGACTGCAGCAACACTCGATTTTGCAGCAGTCACGGCTCAGGCAGGTCGAGTTTTCAACAAATTCAAAAATGTATTTCCCGGATTGTCTGATTCCTGTTTAAAAGCTTCAGAAAAAGCCTGGGACTGGGCCGTGAAAAACCCAAAAGTGGCATATAACCAGGAACTTATGAATAAATTGTTCAAGCCTGTTATTAATACAGGTGCTTATGGGGATTCAGATTTCAGCGATGAGTTTATCTGGGCTGCTGCTGAATTATATATAACTACCGGGAAGGAAAGCTTTTATACGGCATTTCCGATGTTCCCGGATGCTCAAATGCCTCTTCCTGCATGGGGTGATGTAAGATTACTCGGATACTACACCCTGGAAAGGTTTGAAAAGAAATTAACAATGGTAGCCATGAACGATTTTACTGGACTAAAAGAGCGGATAATAAGAACTGCCGATGAAATGGCAAAAGGTATATCTGATCGTCCGTATCAGACAGTAATGGGCAAATCAGCCGGAGATTTTATATGGGGAAGTAATTCGGTTGCGACTAACGAGGGAATTTTATTAATTCAGGCTTATAAACTTTCAGGAGACAGAAAATACCTGGATTATGCGCTTACAAATCTTGATTATGTTTTAGGCCGGAATGCTACAGGCTATTCATTTGTAACAGGCTATGGGCACAAGACACCTATGTTTCCGCATCACCGTTTATCAGAAGCTGACAATATTGCAGATCCCATCCCGGGATTGATAGTCGGGGGACCAAATCCTGGTCAGCAGGATGGATGTAAGACATATCCTTCCCGGATTCCTGATGAGTCCTATACTGACTCCGTGTGTTCCTATGCTTCAAATGAGATAGCTATTAACTGGAATGCACCGGCTGCTTATCTTGCTGGTGCCCTTGAAGCGTTATACAATAAATGATTTTACCTAGCTCCATTAAACCACAAAGGGTCACGAAGTAAAACTCAAAGGGGCACAAAGGGAATGTATTACAATAAATAACTTTCACCAGGGCCTTATTTATTTTAACGGACAGGGAAAGTGGTGAGGAAACTTTATTAATTTTAGCGAGAATTAATCTTTATAAATAATGAAAAAAATACTGTTTTTATCACTTACACTGGTTTCAGTTATATTCACATCCTGCAACCAGTCAACAAAAAATAATGAGATGGTTAAAAAGGACGTTTTCGGCACGCACAATGGCAAAGAGGTTTATCTGTTTACTCTTACAAATAAAGCAGGTAATGTCATAAGGCTTACTAATTTCGGAGCAAAGATCAACTGGATTGAGGTTCCGGATAAGAATGGGAAAAAGGATAATATTACCTTCGGCTATGATACTTTTGATGAGACACTCAAAGGTGATATGTCTTTCGGATCTGTTGTTGGAAGATATGCTAATCGGATTGCAAAAGGAAAATTCACTCTCGATGGTATTGAATATAATACTCCTCTCAATAATGGACCAAACACACTTCATGGCGGCCCTCTCGGATGGCACAGTGTTGTCTGGAACTCAGAAATTATTAAGGGTAGTAAAGTTCCTGCTGTTAAATTTACCTATGTCAGTCCCGATATGGAGGAAGGCTTCCCGGGTACCGTGAAAGCTGAGGTTGTATATACATGGACAGACAACAACGAGATTGTAATGGCATATAAATGTACGACTGACAAAAAAACCATAGTGAATATTACTAATCACGCGTATTTCAATCTTCATGGGGCGGGCAATGGTGATATCCTTGATCACGTACTGACGATCAAGGCTTCAGTTTTTACTCCGGTCGATTCAGTCATGATCCCGACCGGGGAGATTCGTCCTGTAGCCGGCACGCCTTTTGATTTCACAACACCTCATACTATTGGCGAAAGAATTGGTGATAAGTATGACCAGCTTGTGCTTGGCCGCGGTTATGATCACAATTACGTACTTGACAATAAAGAAGAGGTTGATGCTTCAGTATATGAACCTGTTAGCGGTCGTATGCTGGAAGTAATTACAGATCAGCCGGGATTGCAGCTTTACACCGGAAATTTCCTTGATGGTTCACAGACTGGTCATGGGGGAAAGGTATTCAAATACAGATCAGGTATATGCCTGGAGTCCGGTCATTATCCCGATAGCCCGAATCATCCTGATTTCCCAACCACCGTTCTTAATCCTGGTGAAACTTTTGCTTCTATTACCATTTACAGGTTTTCAGTTAAATAGATATCAGACTAAATAATTTAAAATATGACAACACGAAGAGTTTTTATAAGAAACACAGCCTTAACAACCGCAGCTTTAGGACTGGTCCCATCCTTCTCCAGTGTTTTAGCTGGTTGCGCACCATCTGACAGAATCAATGTTGGTCTGATCGGATGCAACGGTATGGGTTTCGCGGACCTGACTGCATTTCTTGATCATCCCCAGGTAGAATGCCTTGCTTTGTGCGACATCGACGAAAGTGTTCTTAACCGCAGAGCTGCCGATGTAGAGAAAATGAGAGGCAAGAAACCTGCAAATCTATATAAAGACTGGAGGAAGCTCATTGATAATAAAGATATCAATGTGGTTATCGTCGGAACACCTGACCACTGGCACTGTCTTCAGATGATTTCTGCATGTGAAGCCGGCAAAGATGTTTACTGCGAAAAGCCGATTGGCAGAACTATTGAAGAATGTAATCTTATGGTAAATGCCGCCAAAAAACATAAAACTGTTGTACAAGTTGGTCAGTGGCAAAGAAGCGATCCCCACTGGCAGGATGCAGTTAATTTTATCCAGTCTGGCAAGCTCGGGAAAATAAGGCTCGTCAGAGTATTTTCATACCAGGGCTGGTGCCCGTCAATTCCGGTACTGCCTGATGAGCCGGTTCCTCAGGGAGTCGATTATGATATGTGGCT
>PLML01000212.1 GCA_003141525.1 Bacteroidales bacterium | reverse complement strand
TTTCTTGAGACGTCCGAGAATAGACGAAAGTTGTCAATCTTGTTGGGATCTTCTTGAAATTCCCTTTTTTCGGATTTTAATACTGTTGCCATATCAATTAGTGTGATTTATTTTGAATAGGTTATCTTCGTGTAACGAGTTTGAACTCGCCACTCGTTTTTATATTTTCCCAAAGTATGCCTTGGAATTTATAGGGACTTTTACAATGACCATATTCAGTTAGAAAACATTGACCACCCAAGGCCGGAGTTAAATGTTTAATGTTGAAATATGTGAGCAAATGGTTTTTTCATCGGCCAAATGTGGTCAATTTGCCCGGTTTTTGCTCATATGGAGAATAAAATCCCTGAGAGCCATTAATTGGCAAGGGGTTGAGGATATCATTCCATTTTGACATCTGCACAGTAACACCTATTGAAAAATTTCCGAAATTATAAGTGGATCCAATGGCATAACTGCTTTTTGGCAGAAAAGAATATGGAGTAGTACCTGTAAGTTGTTTTATCCCGGTACCATACACAGTCAACTGAGAATTAATATGATAGCTAGCTGATCCGTATACAGATAATTCGTTAAATGTCCCATTTATCGCATCTTCAGGATTAAAATTCAATAATGCAGAATAAAAGCGTCCGGCAATAATTCCGCCATCAACCGACAACTTTGGAGACAAGGGAATTGATAAAAAAGGAGATAGTGTAAANNCTGAATAGAAAATAGTGAAACCAGGACAATAATTAAGCTTATATTACATTTACATCCAGACATGGTTAATGATAATCCTAGTTAAAAAGTCAGGTAAAATTAACAAGAAAAATAATAGAATAATATCTTTTATGAGGAATGTTTATTCAAAATGCCAGCTTCCCTATATGTTGATCTATTTGCAACACCATTAATCTTGCTAGGTTTCTTGCTAGGTTTTGGGGATAACAGGTATTAAATAATGGAATTGTAATGATTTTGTCTTTATACAATAGATTTAATAATCAATGTGTTAAGGTATAACTTTTATATTTATAAATGATTCTGGATCAGAAGAGTTCAGGTTCGAGCCCTGACGGGCAACATAAGTCGATTACAAAGCGGCTTTTTTTGTCCAAAAGCACTGCTCTATTTCAGTCCTAGTTTAGTCTTGATCAATGGAAGCATATTAATGCTCTTTTTTTCATCAAAATAATACAATACTCCAACATCAAACACAAAAGTAAAGCCTTGTTCTTTAGCAACATCCTTGATGGCTTTATCTGCTTTTGCTTCGATTGGTTGAATAAGCTCAGCATTTTTATCATTTATCTGTTGATTTGCCTTAACCTGAAAAAGTTGAATCCTATTATTTAAGTCCTTAAGCTCTTCCTCCTTGGTCTTACGTACTACATCAGAAAGACTGTTGCTTCCGTTATTATAATCTGCAGTCTTATTGCTAAATTCATCCTGCATTAATGCAAGCTGATTAACGAGTTCTTTTCGCAAGGCTTCAAGTTTAACATTGGCTGAATCATAATCAGGCATTGCCTTCAGAAGCTCATCCTTATTAATATATCCAAATTTAAAATTCTGTGCTCCAAGGCTCTGTCCTGCTATAATTAAGATAATGCTGAGCATTATAATTCCAATGAATCTTTTCATTTTAAAATTATTTTTATTATTAGTACAAAAGTAATTAATTGTTCATCGTCAGCAAAAAGTTTAATTGGAATACAGAACCGGACAACCTGACCAATTCTGGTCGAAACAAATTGACCACCCAAAGCCGAAGTTAAATGATTGTTGTTTTGTTTGTATGTTCGGTGAAAGCAGACCGGATTTTGAAGTGGTCATATAACCTTATAAGTACAATTACCATTTTTAAGATGTTTTAAGTTCTCCAGTGATAGATTATCTTCAGCCAAGACCTTCTCGCTAAACTCTCCCAGAATTAACCAGAATCGACCAGGTGAGGTCTGGTGACATTATGTCATAAAAATTACTCATCAATCCGTTTAAATTTAAACAAAGGTCGGTGGGAGTTAACACCAACCTACTGTATTTAAAAAAGCAAGACAAATTATTACTTTAATTCCGATTGGATCAAATAATAGGGAAGCTGACAATTTGCACCACTTGTGCAAAAAATCTCGATATTTTATTCAAGAGCTAACTCTCGCTCTATTGCGAATAGTTTCGCCACCGACCTCAATTTAAAACCCTGCCAGTGCAATAGGTCAGCATGATAGGTTTTGTTATTTGTGACTTTGTCCCATATTTGCCTAACTGGACGCATTTTATCTTTATCGTTTAATAAGTTTAAACTCTATTTTATTCATTACTTTCTCTTTAAAACTTTTACTTAATGGGAGCCTGACTGTACTGGTTATAATCTCATCACCATCAATAGTCTTAATAGCTGAAACAGCAACCATATATGATTTGTGAATACGCATAAAAAGATGATCAGGCAACCTTTTGCAAATACCTGAAAACGTAATATACGTAATGTACTTTTTTTGTTGTGTATGGATAATCACATAATTAGCCATTGCTTCAATATAAATAACATCAGCTATAAATAATTTTTCAATTTTCCCATTACATTTAATGAAAAAGAATTCATTGGTAATATTAACGTTGTTATCTTTTGTCTTGAGATAACTTTGCGCCTTTTCTATTGATTTCAGGAATCGGGCAAAAGAAATTGGCTTAAGCAGGTAATCCATAACATCCAATTCAAAACCCTCTATGGCATATTGCGGATATGCCGTTGTAAAAATAATCAGAGGTGGTCCAGCAAGAGCCTTTACAAACTCGATACCTGTGAGGTTGGGCATCTGAATATCAAGAAAAACCAGGTCAATCTTATTTTTATGCAATAAACCTGCAGCCTCTGCACCGCTTTTGCATTCTGCAACCAGATACAAATAATCTACCTGACTAATGTATTCCTTCATACCTTCGCGTGCAATAGGCTCATCATCAACAACAAGACAGTTAATCATGTTTCTGGATTTTAAGTGTTACTTCGAATGTGTTTCCATTTCGCTTTTTTGCCAATGAATGTGTGCCTGGATATAAGAGCTCCAACCTTCGCTCCATATTTTTCAGACCCAGACCATTCGAATTGTCTAATTGTTTTGTGTTATCTGAATATGTATTCATCACCTTCACCATAATTTGCGAATCAGGTTCATTATAAATAGTAATGTATAGCTTATTTTGAGACGAGTCTTTATAATTTGAAAGATATTTAAATGCATTTTCAATAATAGGCAAAATAATAAGTGGCGCAATTTGAAAATGCCCCATATCGGCAGGAATCGTTACCTGTAAATCTGTGCCTGTTTCCATTCGCAGCTGCTGTATAGCAACATAATTTTTTATATAAGCAAGTTCTTTGGAAATATCAATCATATCTGTATTACATTCGTATAGTTGGTATCTGAGCAACTCAGAAAGTTTCTCCACAGAATTTCTTGCTTCTAAGTTTTCTTTATTGATCTGGAAGTAAATAGTGTTTAATACATTAAAAAGAAAATGTGGATTTATTTGCGCCCGCAAATATGATAGCTCTGTTCTTATCTTCTCATTCTGCGCTTCGTGCAACTGATGTTCCATACCAAAACGATCCGTAATAATCTGAATAGCACTGCTAATACCTATTACAATACAATTTATGATAAAAAGAAAAGAAGAAACGGTAAGAATATACGCCGGGTTTGTAAATACAGGTTTCCCGCTTAACCGATAATATAATTCTCCTGCAACAAAGTAGGTAAGTATCGTATTGGCAAAAGCAACCAATAATATTGAACCAATGAACCTGCTAAATCTTCTGTGATAAAGAATTTTAGGCACAAGCACATTACTGGCATAGTAAGAAGGAAGAGATGTAAAGCCGGTTACCACCAGTGTTGCAATAAATTGCTGCAAAAGGGGTGATTTGTCATCATAGTAAAGGTATAATAAGAAGAAAGTCAGAATTATCCATAACAAAAGATGTATTCCAATCTTGCTGATTATATCCCTTTTCATAAAACTGATTTTTTTATCCTAATGCAATTTACTTCAATTTCTGTCTGATCGCATTTTGAACATCAAGAATTAAACGGAGGTCGTCCCTAATATCCTTATCGTTGTGTAAAATTTCTTTTTCAAACCTTAACAATGAATAAATTGGAGTAAAAATAATTTTAGAAAATTTAAAAATATTGAAGTATGAAAAAAGTTTTAATGTTTCTTTTCCTTACTTGTTTATTTATTGCTCAAGTGGTTGCTCAGGATTCCACATTCTCTAAGGGCGATAAGGTTTTAAACGTTGGATTAGGTTTAGGATCTTTATTAGGATCCGCTTATACCACATCATTCCCTCCTATCTCTGCTTCTCTTGAATTCGGGGTTGCAGACAATGTACTAAAGAAATGGGCAATTGGTGTAGCCCCGTTTATAGGTTTTGGTACTTATAAATATGATGTTTATTCTGGACACGAGAATTATACTTACATTCCATTGGGAGTAAGAGGTGTTTTTCATTATTCGTTTGTAAAAAAACTTGACACATATACTGGTTTGCTCTTTGGCTATTTTATTGTATCCGGCACACATGTAGGAAGTGCCGTTGCAAGCAGAGGTTACGGATCAGTGTTTATCGGCGGAAGATATTATTTCAGTGAAAAATTTGCAGCAATGCTTGAACTTGGAGCTGAGACTGTTCCACTGCATATTGGAGTTGCATATAAATTTTGATTTAACATAACCGAATTAGATATAATTCAGTTTGAATATTGGTATAAAAGCAGTTTCATTTTTTGAAAACTGCTTTTTTTATCCATTTTTTGGAGTGAAAAGTCACAGCAATTATAAAGCTAGGTTAAACCTGCCACTAGTCAATATAGTAAATAAGTTCTTCATTGTTATACTGGATTCTGAGATCGTCGCAATACCGACCCACACCCGATATCGTTCTAGGTTGGTGAAAAGACCTTGAATTTGACCGCCCTCGACCGGAACAAGTTGACCACCCCAACCCGGAGTTAAATCCTTGTTGTTTTGTTTTGAATGTTCGGTGAAAACTGACCGGATTTTGAGGTGGTCAAAGAAGGATAATTCAATCATCTAAAAACTGAATAAACTTTAAATTTATTTGTAAGGAAGGTTCATCTTCCTTGCAATCTCTTGAAATCGTGGGTCTTCCCAATATGTCCAGAAGATTGGAATAAGACGCATGTGTCAATCCATCGTTGGGATTAAGTGAAATAGATACCTTATAAGCTGATTCACTACCCTTCCAATCCCATAAATCACAATACCTCATGTCTGCTAATGAATGTTGAACCAAAGCGTTTGTACTGTCCAGTTCAAGGGCTTTCATAATAGCAGCCGTTTCTTTGGGGCTAGCCTCGGTGTGTGTAACCCATCCAAATTGCTGACGGACGTGCCATACTTCACAAATGCCAGCATATGCAGGAGCATATCCCGGGTCAATTTCTTTTGCCAGGTTAAAATAATCTAGTGCTGTATCAATATCATTCGCAGTGAATTTTAACATGTAAAACCAACCTTTAAGATAATCCTGATAAGATTCCAGATTTTCTGTCGGTATTTTCTCAATAAGCTTTTTTTCCTTGGTCGTGATTACCGCTTCTAATTGTGTTGCTATTGCCTCAGCTATCTGACTCTGTATCCTGAAAATATCTCTGGCATCATGCACTTCCTGTTCATAGGTGTTTCCCCAAAGAGGGCCCTCTTTATAGGCTCTGAATAATTTAATAATCAGGCGTATTGTATTACCAGACTTTTGTCCGCTACCTTCGACTATATAATTTACACCTAGTTCTTTTGCTATTTCAGGAATTGATTTGGTTGTAGTTCTGTACTTTTCTGCTGAGGTACGAGATGTTGGCCTGAGCTCCTTAATTGTCTGCAGATCGCTCAGTATATCTTCCATTACGCCGTTGATGAAGTATTTGTTACTATCACTTGGGCTGTCATTTATGAACGGTAAAACAGCAATAGATTTTTCAAGCCGTTCTTTTGGTTTAGAAAGTTTTAGGATTAAGAAATAGCCAAAAATTATAAAGGCTAATAAAATGATTGATCCAACGATGATTTTTGTTTTATTATTTTTCTGAGGTAGTGATAGTGGTTTAAAACCTTCCTTTGGTAATTCTTCACGCTTTTGTCCAAATTGTCTTAACGCAGAAATAAGCTCTTTTATAGCAAGAGAGACCTTGTTAATCTGATCCTGATAGTAAGTCTTGTTAAGATTGTCGTTTGGATGATCTTCTTTAGCCTTCAAAGGTCTGTTTACACCGGATGTTGTTTTAAACACAAAATCTAATGTTCTCATCACACTCCCAGTGACTCCTTCGAACAATTTCATATCATCATTATCCAAATCATGAATCCGGACAGGCAGTACCCTGCTTGTTACATTCCCATTAGGCAGCTTTACTTTTAATCCAAACTTATCCTTAGATGCTTCTTCAACAAATGCTTTAAATTCATGCTCCCATGCGAAAGACTTTGGATCACAATATGTGCGTGAAATAATTGGAATAAAGACTAGACACTTCAGTTTATCTTTCAAAGATGCATCGACATCATGTGTCTCCAAGAGCCCGTCATGAGGGTTGATGTCGAAATAAACGCTGATTTCTTCCTTAAAAGTTGATTCAAGTTCTCCTTTCAGATTATCGACAAACTCAGTAACCCAGCCATCATGTTTATTGTCTTTCTGACGGTAGGAGATAAAAATGTCATATTCGTAATCAGGTATGAGACTTGCCATATTATTTAATCACTGTGTTAAAGTTATGAAAGGCTATGACTCAAGTCAAATAAAAATAATTCCCATAATACTTTGGATTCATTCTTATTTAGTAAATTTACTTATAACAATACAAAGGAAATCAGATAGTAGACGTAACCTAATTCATATTTTCAATCAATATGAAAAAACAGATTTTTTTCCGGGCAGCAATAATTGCTTTTGTTGTTTCATTATTCAGCGCCAGGAATGATTCCTTACTGGCTCAAGCTGCGATTCCTGATTCATCAAA
>PLML01000047.1 GCA_003141525.1 Bacteroidales bacterium | reverse complement strand
TAAAAAAAGCGGTTGTAACGACTTCAATCATTGGGTTTGTAGTCCTGTTGATTGCCGTTATAATTGCTTATTCGCTTTATAACCATGATCATAAACTACTGCTTAGTCAGATGGAAATACAGAAGAATTCTTTTACAGATAAAATAGCTTCCCGTGATTCATCGATAGGAGATTGGATTACCACTTTTGGCGATATTGAAAAAAACATCGCAATCATAAAGGAAAAAGAGCACATAATCTCGACTAATTCTTCGAATGTAGAATTATCCAAGGATAAGAAACAACAAATTTTGGAAGATATTAAATACATTAATACACTACTTGAACAGAACAAAAAGAAAATTGCCTCTTTAAATAGTCAATTGAGTAAGTCTGGTGGAACAATAAAGGCTCAGCAAAATATAATCACTGAATTGGAGGCATCGGTTAAACAAAGTGAAAGTGACATTTCGGATTTGAAGACCACACTGCTCAGCAAAAAATTCGAGATTGACCAGCTAAATACCAAGAACTCCGATTTGCAAGGTACTATTGTTCAGAAGGATGAGAAAATCAATACTCAGACTTATGAGATGAATAAGGCTTTTTTTGCATGTGGAACGTTTAAACAGCTGAAGGCTAAGGGTCTTTTAACTAAAGAAGGGGGATTCATTGGATTAGGTAAAACGAAAACCTTAGCCGGAAGTTTTCCCGATAGCTCATTCATGCAAATCGATATCACTGTTACAAAATCGATTCCTGTAAATTCAATGAGCGCTAAGCTTATCACTGAGCATCCAGCGAATTCATATCAGTTCATACGTGACAAAGACAAGAAAATTGCATCCATAGAGATAACAGATCCTGTTCAGTTCTGGAAAATTTCAAAATATGCAGTTGTTGAGATAACTAAATAAAGTAATAAAACATTCCGGGAATAACTATTTTCCAGATAATTATTTCGTAAACCCCGAAAGATCAATGATCTGCGGGGTTTTGAATTTTAGAGGGTGACGGAATTGGTGACGGATTTTGTAATTAACACTAAATCAAGGATAAACAATCAGATATGGATAATATTAAAAGATATTTGCTAGGAATTTATTTACGAGTTGGTGATTTTCCCACATGGTTATCAAAAATATATTCTTTACGCAAGTAGTTTTTCTAGTTTCATTTTCCATTTTTCCCAATCATGCATTTCTTTGGTCTGCAAGTCAATAAATTTTTGAGTGTGGTCATGATGAACTAAATGGCAGAGTTCATGAATGATTACATATTCAATGCACGCTTTAGGCGCTTTAATCAATTCAGGATTTAAAATAATTTTACCTTTTGGTGTGCAACTTCCCCATCTGGTCGGCATGTCTCTCAACACGATTGATGACGGCTCAATATTGTACTTTTTAAAGTTGTCTATAAGTGGCTGAGCTATTGTCCTTAACTTCAATTTTGCATTTTGTAAGTACCATTCACCAACTAAATGCTCAGCACTTGTTTTATCGGTCACTGTAGCTTCAATATACTTCCCTTTCAATTTCACAGATTCAAAGTTATTCTGAATGATCTTAAGACGGTACCGCCTTCCGAGATATAGGTGAGTTTCACCGGAAATATATTTTCTTGCCGGAGTCTTGGGATGAAAGTAAAGAAAGAAACTTTGCTGTCTGATTATCCATGACGCTTTCTTCCGGAGTTTTTCTTTAACCTTTTCAGGAGATGTGTCAGCCGGGGCTTTTACTAATATGGATAAGTCTGGTTTAACAGTAATACCTAAAGATTTCCGATTGGAATATTCCAATTGAAAATATATTTGTTTTGAACCAAATTGAATTGCGGATGTCATTACCTGTAACGTATTTTAGCAACTTCAATGCACTTATTTGTAATTTCATCCATCTCCTCAAAAGAAAGGGTGAGATGATATTTGTCTCTAACCTCGTCAATCAGATAATCTCCAATTTCAATTTGCAGTTTTCCAGTGATGTTCGTTTTGTATTGCCAATCAATTATTGGTTTATTATTATCAAGAACAGCCTTTTGAATCAACTCGTCAATATTCAATGCTGCATGTGTTGAAATTTCTCTCCTGACAATATAATCCTGAATATTTTCACTTAAAGATTCTACACATAAACCATAAAATGCTTTTGCAACATCTTTGTCTTTTAATTCTTCGGGAATATCGCTGTCGGTGTGGGCTAAAACATTGTTCATGATCTCTTGAACTCTGTTTAAATATATTGTTTCATTGATGCGATTTGATTCATACTCCATAATAGCTTCCTGCAACATCTGTGAGAACTTTTTATAGAAGGCAGGATCTTCCTCCATTTTCTCAGAAATGTGCTTTGAAGTTCTGCTAGCTATCTTATCTGCCTTTGCAGCTTTGCCTATTGTTTTTTCAACTTCTTCCTGAAATTTATCTTTTTCGAAAATATCTACCAATTCTGTAATCACTTCAACTTTGTCTGTAGTGATATGTGTATCAATCAGTTTTTGAATTTGCCCTTCGTATTGTTTATAGTCAATTTCATCAGAGTACCTTTCAACAACTGCTACACGAAGCTTCAGGAACATAGTAAGATCTCCTTTGTAACGATTAATCGTTTTTTCATCAACCATTTTATAAAACTGCATAGAAGAAAATGCCAGCTTTAAACATTTTGCGAATGCTGCCAGCTTATCGTAAAATAAAACCCTTACAGCTTCATCTTTTAGCAATAGTTGATAAACTTCTGCATCGCGTTTGTTTGTGACGGTTTTGAAAAGATCCCACAACTCTGAATGTTTCTGAGGTAATTTTTTGATTTCATCGTTGATGTTTGTGAGAGTTCCAATAAGATCATCATCGTCAAAATCTTCAAATGAAGAATACATTTGCATTGCATCATCCAGATTTTCAATTACGCCATAATAGTCAATGATGTATCCAAATTCTTTATCGGAATAAATCCTATTCACCCTTGCAATTGCCTGTAAAAGTTTATGTCCCCTCAAATTTCTTGTTAGGTATAAGACAGTATTCCTGGGTTCGTCAAAACCTGTAAGCAATTTATCTACAACAATGATTATTTCCGGCTCTTTCTGATTTTTGAAACGGCTGATGATATTCTTCTCATAGGTTTTTGAATTACCATGTTCGTCCATCATCTTCTTCCAAAAACGATTTTCTTTATCGGTAGATTTTTCATAAGCACTTTCTTCTCCCTCTCTTTCATCCAATGGAGAAATAAGAACCGCAGTTGATACAAGACCTATTTCATCAAGAAAATCTTTGTAACGGATTGCATTTATTTTTTTATCACAAACCAATTGCGCTTTGAATGGAGTGCCTTGCCAGTTATCCCGAAAATGTCTGCTAATGTTCCAGGCAGTGGCATAAATTTTCTGTTCAGCTCCATTCAGCTGGTCAGCACGACTGAATTTCTTCTTAAAATCCGCCTTTTGATATTCCGTTAATGGTTCTGAAACCATTTCAAAGAATGTATCCAGTGGACTTGCATTAACAATTTGTCTGGGCAATCTTCCTTCATATAACAATGGAACTACTGCCTTATCATTCACAGCCTGATCAACAGTATAAGCATCAATAATACCCCCAAATTTTGCGGCAGTACTTTTATCTCTTTTGAAGAGAGGCGTACCGGTCATAGCAATAAAACAGGCGTTAGGTAATGTTTTTTGCATTTCAATATTGAAAGTTCCGTATTGTGTCCGGTGCCCTTCATCCACAAGCACAAAAATATCCTGACTCTCCAATGGTCTGGTTATTTTTTTCATTGCTGCCACAAACTTATTGATGATCGTGGTAACAACTGAATCACTTTTACTTTCTAACAGTTCAACCAATCGTTGCCCGGTTGTAGCATTCTCAACAAACTTACCGCACTTGCGGAATGTGCCTGTAATCTGATTATCCAGATCTGTCCGGTCTGTAACCAGTACTATTTTGGGATTGTGGATTGATTTTTCCAATGCAATTGCCTGAGCAAGCATGACCATTGTCAGTGATTTTCCACTGCCCTGTGTGTGCCAGATCACTCCACCTTGCCGCCTTCCCTCTTTAAACTTAAGGATGCGTTTCATGGATTTCTTAATTGCAAAAAACTGCTGGTAACGAGCAATCTTTTTCTCCCCATTATCAAATAAAATGAAGTTAAAAATAATGTCCATCAGTCTTTCCGGTCTGCATAAGCCAAATAGGTATTTATCCTGAACTGTAGGGAGAATATTTTCTTTTTCCAGATCATCAAAATAATGCCTTACGTATTTAAATCGCTCGCTGAATAATTTCTCTTTCTGCGCTATCGAAAGTGATTTATTTTTTAATTCAAGTAAATCGTTTCTGTATTTTTCTTCTTCTTCATCGGTTGTAAATTTTTCTTCCCATTTTGACCAGAATTTTTCAGGAGTTGCATTAGTAGCATAAGAGGCTTCCTGCGTAGCAACACTCATAATCACCTGTGAATAAACATATAAAGTACGGATGCCATCTTCCTGCTGGCTGCGCAAATGCTGGCTGATTGCCTGTTTAAGGGGTTCTTTCATGTCAGGTCGTTTGCATTCAATAACAGACAAGGGAATGCCATTCACGAACAACACAATATCTGGCCTATAATGTTCTTTGCTATTGCTTCGCATTACATTGTATTCTTCAGTGACATGAAAAACGTTATTTGTTAAGAATGTTTCCGGATTCCAGTCAATGTAGTGAAGTGTAATGCTCTTTTTGTCTCCGTCAAAATTCTGTTCAAATGCTTTTCCCAATGTAATAAGATCGTATACCGTTTCGCAGGCAGCAATATAACCTTCGTTCATTGGTAATTCTTTTAACGCGCGAATTCCGTTTTCGATGTTGGCATCGCTTATATAAGTAGTTTTTGTTGAACTGATTCTTTTATCTGAATTGATCTCCATCAACTGCTTACGCAAAATATCATCCAGCAAAACATTACTGGTTTTACCGCCACGGAGTTTTTCAGTTTCTGCCGGACTCAAATATTTGTAACCCAACTTTTGCAATAACTGCAAGGCGGGTATCTGACTGATATGGTCTTCTTTGAAACTTGGGGTGTCCATTTTATTTTTCGTTTTATCTGAACCATTTTCCCGACATCAGGGAATTTGTTTTATTTGTTGAAAAAATCATCCTCTTTCCAGTTCTTGGGATTGTTGTTTATGTAATCTGCTATCTGTTGATAGGATTCTTCATTCCGAATAATATGTTCGTAAAATCGTGATTGCCACCTGAAATGCGAAACATTGGTTTTATTGACAAATCGTGTTACAGAGGATTTGAATTGTTGAATAATAACCGAAACAGAACCCGGAATTGGTTTGGAAAATTGGTTTTGTAGTAGGGACATCACATGTGATGTCCCTACGGACAATTCGGAATTATCGGGTAGGGACACGACATGTCGTGTCCCTACATAATTTGCAATCTGGTTGTGTATGGCATCAACACGTTTTAATTCAATTATCCCATGAAAATGATTTGGCATTACAATGTGTTCATATAAAACCGTATTCGGAAAATGTTCGGGAATTCCCAACCAACATTCGTCGGCAATTTTTCCTGCATCATTTAATATCATTTGGGGTTGAAAATTTTCAACCCCAACAATTTCTCCGAACAGGCATTTTCTATCCTGAACACAAATCGTAATAAAATACAATCCTGCCTGTGAATAATCATATCCTTTCAAACGGATTGATTTTCGATGGTGGATATTTGAATTGTAATTATTCATCTTTTTTGTTGTGATATGACGGACACGACATGTCGTGTCCCTGCCGTTTATACCTGTAATCTTTTTTTCCCTGTCAGCAACACCTGCATCAACCCCTTTTTCATTTCCCTCAGTTTTTCTGTTTTGGCTTTGAGTAGTTGTATTTCTTTATCAGCCTCTTGAAGCACTTGGGCAATAGCGGATTGTTCCCTTAATGAATTAGGAATTATGAATGATAAATTATGAATTTGGGATTTTGTTACACTATAAACAGAAGTCCCAGTAGCTATCTTTCTTAAAGCGTTTCTTACAGTTTCACTTGAAAAAAAATAACCACAAAATATCTTGGCAATAATCTCAGAATTGGCTCTAAGAACAATTGTATGCAGTCCACCCACTGCAATTTTATTTTCAAGGTTTACAACTTCAACTACCTCACCAACACCTTCATAATCTTCTGATGCATCAGCCATAATAACGTCACCTTCTTTTAAATAATCTTTTGCATTTGATATATAACCTTCATCAAGAATTTGAGGTATACTTTTTTGCTTAGAGAAGTCTATAAAATCAGTTTCGTAGAAAGCATGTATATCTCCGTAATGAATACAATAAATTAAATTCTCTTTATAAGATTTCGTTAATCCTTCTCTCGAAATCGAATATGATTTTACAATTTCAAATACATCTCCTAGTTTTATTGTTATCCATTCATCATTCAAAAGCCTTTTCTTCCCAGTCAATAAATTTTGCATCAGCCATTTTTTCTGCAATTCTTTTTGAGTAATAAGAGAATTGTTTTTGTTGATGGCTGTGTCCATTAAACCCAAAATGTTGGAAATGGCTTTTTGTTCGGGGTAATTTGGAACAGCAATTTTGTAACCTGCAATTTGCTCCCCTGTCAACTGCGGTATTCCACCACTTTCCTGATGAATGTTTAATTTGTTATTTACATATTCAGTAATATAATGAGCATTTACATTTTTTAAAGGGAATAAAACTAATAATCTCCCAATTGCTCCATAACTTCCTGTCCTAGTAAAAGCTTTGCCTAATCCGGCGCCTCTTCCAACAATTGTTAAACTTTCACCAGAATATTCTTCAATATCGTAATAACCATATAATCCTTCAAACTGTACTGTGTTTGAAAAAACAGGGTGTTTGTACTTATCACTTTTTGTGGTTGAAAAATTGCTTTCCTTTAAATCTCTACCAACAAATATTTTACATAATTCTCCCAATGATTTCACCTCCCAATCATCTGGGATTTTGCCAAGAGGTGAGTCTATATATGTTGTATTATTATCGTTCATCTGGTTGTAAGTTAACAAAATATCATTAAAAATGCACGATTTCACCGGTTAGGAAATCGTGCAAAAACTGAGATATAATACTGAATATCAATATAATTAGTCATTTTGTATATTAATTATCTTCTTTGTTTCAAAATCAGGGCACTCATTATATTTTACATATCCCAGCTGATTTGTAGCAAGTGTTGTGGATCCGATCTGAAAGTCAGATGTATTGGTATGGTGGTGACCAAATATCCAGATGTCAGCATTATATCTTATGACCTCTTCATACATTTCCACTGCGAATGCTTCATTAAGGCTGTCACCCATGTACTTTTCAGGGTAATTCATGAATGTCGGTGCATGATGCGTAACAATGACTTTTTTCTCAGGTCTGCCTTTGGATAGTTCTTCATCCATAAATGAACGGCATTGTTCATGTAGCATATTATAATTATCAGGAGTAAAACCTTTGTTGTTATATTTAATTGTATGAAAATCGGATAATTTTTGCCGTATTTCAAACTGATTCACTGGACTGATATTTGTCCAGAGGGTTGAGAATATAAGTTTAACATTCTCCTGAATAACAGAAACATTGTTTAAAAGAAACAGATTGTCTTTGATTTTCTCATTGAATGAACCTGTTCTTTCAGATATATCCGAATAATAATATTCGTGGTTCCCAGGAATCCAATATGTAGTTTTAAAAGTATCTGATATGTAACTGAAAAAATCAACATGTTTATCCATCACGGCGAATGGAACAATATCGCCGGCCAGCAATAAAACATCACCTCCGGGCAGCAAAGGATTTCTTTTTAGGAATCCTTTATTTTCAGGGAATTCCAGGTGTAAGTCGGAGGCGTACTGAAGTTTCATATTATGCTCCCAGTTCTTTCAAATACTTATTCATTTCTGCTTGCACTGTTTTCAATTCTCCCTCAAGTTTCTCAATTTCAGTTTGCACTTTTGCAATATCAACTTCTTCTTCCTCCTCAAAAGTATCCACATAACGGGGGATGTTAAGGTTGAATTCGTTTTCTTTTATTTCGTCGAATGTTGCTACAAAGCTGAATTTATCTTCAACAAGTCCAGCAGGTAGTTTCCCATTATTAAATTTCCGGTATGTAGCCACAATGTGTTCAATATCTGCGGGACGAAGTTTATTCTGGTTTTTAGCTGATTCGTAATGTTTACTTGCGTCAATAAATAGCACATTTTTATTTTCGCCTTTCCCCTTGTTAAAAATCAAAATGGCAGCCGGAATGCCGGTTCCGAAGAACAAATTTGCCGGTAAGCCAATGACTGCTTCAAGGATATTTTCCTCAATGGTTTTCTGCCGTATTTTCCCTTCGCTTGCGCCACGGAATAAAACTCCGTGAGGTACAACTACCCCTACCTTACCACTATCTTCATAAGTTGTTTCAATCATATGGCTTATGAACGCCCAATCACCTTTGCTTTTAGGTGGAGTGCCTCTCCAGAATCGATTGTATTTGTCGGTATCCGGGTCAAAGCTGTCACTAGATTTATTCTCTTCTTTATCATCACTCTTTCCCCATTTATCCAAACTGAAGGGTGGATTTGCAACTACCGTATCAAATTTCATCAGAGCATCGCCTTCTTTCAATTTTGGGTTACGAATAGTATCTCCCCATCGAATAGTTGCATTATCAAAGCCATGTAAAAACATATTCATAACCGCCAGAGCCCAGGTACTTCCGTTAGCTTCCTGACCATAAAGGGAAAAATTATCTGAACCAACTTCTTCTCCGGCTTTAATCAGCAAGGAAGCCGACCCACAAGTCGGGTCGCAAATCCGAGAACCTGGTTTTGATTTAGTAAGTTTGGCAATAAGTGTAGAAACTTCCTTTGGAGTAAAGAATTCACCGGCTTTTTTCCCTGCATCGCTTGCGAAATTTTCAATAAGGAACATGTATGCACCACCAATAATATCAGTGCCTTCAAGGTGTGATGGTTTCAGGTCTAATGTTTCTTTATTAAAATCGAGCAGGAGGTTTTTCAGCCGGGTGTTCTTATCTTTTGTATCGCCCAATACACTACTATTGAAGTTGATGTTTTGGAAAATACCTGCTCCATCTTCGCTATATAGTTTGTCACGATTAGCTTCCACCAGATCTTCCAGTGCAATATCTATCAACTCGCCAATATTTAGTTCATTCCGGTGGTCAAACAAATAGTTAAAATGGCTGTGTTCCGGCACCACAAAACGTTCATGCTTCATGGCACGGTCAGCACGTTCTTTGTCACCATTGTATTTTTTCAGATGCGTTTCATATTTATCATCATGCACATCACTTAAATATTTTACAAAAAGCATAGTGAGCACATAATCCTTGTAAACACTGGGGTCAATGCTTCCACGAAACGTGTCACATGCTTTCCAGACTGCATCGTTGATATCTTTTTGCGTTATTTTTTTTGTCATGTTGTTTCTTTTATTGCGTTGATTATTTGTTGTTGAATTTGTTTTTCTCTTAGAGTCTCAATTTTTTTCTTCATAACCTGTTCAGAGTGCCTGAGTTGGGTAATTTTCAAAATTGCATTTTGCGTTTGCAAATCAGGAAAGTATATCTCCAAATCTTGCAATACAGATTTTGAAATGGAGACTATTGAACTTCCCACTGCCTTACTTTTCAGGTAATTCTGAGATGAAGCCCTGTTGAGATACCATGTCAGATACTCCGGCAGAACTTTGTCTTGAAAATCCATATTTAAACGAATCACAAAGAACGAAGTGGAAGCTACTGCAGGTTTATTTTTACTTTCGTAGAAAGCTGCAAAGTTTTTTGTTCCTTTGGCAGCAAATATTATATCACCATTCTGTAATAAATGTTTTTCGGAAATACTTTCAGCTTTTAAATCAGGGTATAAAGAGCTTCTAAGGATTCCGTTTTCATCGAAGTGCTTTGCCTGCAAATATACAATCTGGCCTTCCTTAGTTGGCTTTGCAAAGATCCCGGTTTGAATAAAAGCGATATGTTTTAATGCTACTCTCAAAATATATTTTTAAGTAATACAGCTACAAAGATAAGTAAAATATTCCAATCTACCAAATATAATTCAATATATTATTAAGTAGGGGATCTACAAAATTATACTCTTTTGCAAGTTTTTGGTTAAGGATTGGCATGGTCGGACTTGCAAATATCGTTAATAAGTGATTGCTGTTGAGTTCTAATAGCACCTGAACCTTTTATTGCAAAACAATGGAAATCAATGAGCCCAAAAAATAGGATTAAAGGTTGTTGACGGATTTGATGATAAAATTGTACGCTTTTGATATCTTTTAAATTGTCTCATCCTAGTTTTTAGGTGATATATTTATGGTAGGATGATATTAATAAAGCATTTAAGCTATTCCAGGTATTTCATAATTAACTCTACACTTTTATCTAGACCTATTTTACTTGTATCTAAAGAAATATCATACTGTCTTGCATCTGGCCATTCCTTATCAGCAAAGGTTTGATAATAGAGAGCTCTTTCTTTATCGCTTTGGGCAATCATTTTCCTGGCGGCTTCTTCGGAAACATTATAAATCTTCCGGACACGACCTTTTCGAAAAGTTACATCACCGTGTAAAAATATACTAATATGGTTTGGATATTCTTGAAGGATATAAGAGCCGCATCGTCCTATGATAATCGATGAACGCTCTTTTGCAATATGTTCTATTATTTCTTTTTCAGCTTTAAATAATGCGCTGTCTGTTGGGATAATTTGGGGCGGTTCATATGCAACTGGATTAGTAAATGCATATGATTGCAAAAATGATTGCCAAAATGAGCTTATTTTTTCATCACGTGATTCCAAATCCTCCTCTAATAACGAAAATTGTTTGGCAGCCTGAGAGATGATTTCACGGTCCGCATAAAAAATATTCAAGTTTTTTGCCAACTTCTGTCCTATATATGCCCCTCCGCTTCCTAACTGGCGGCTAATTGTAATTACAAATGGCGAATTTAGTTTCATTTTATAGGCCTCCTGTTTTTTATTAAAAATTAGTAGTCGTTACAATTAAATTATCTGTTCATCAATTTCAGATATTATCTTTTGGACAATCCATTGGACTGAGAAACAGTTTTTTTCTCCCATTTAGGTTGTGGGCCCCTTAAATAAGATATAAATGCTGCCAGCATACTAATAAAAAATGATATTGTAAAAGCCATCTTCAAGCCTGAAATAAAATGGTTCACAACTATACCTTCTGAGCCCACTTGTGTTCCTGAAAATAGCCCTTGCATTGCTTTGAAGTCTATACTTGATGAAATGATAGCCATTGAAAGAGCAATGCTGATTACATTTCCTGTATTGTTCATCATCGTCCTTACTCCGGCTGCAATTCCACGCCGTTCTACTGGTACAGCCCCCATAATAGCACTTGTATTTGGAGAAAAAAACATACCTGAACCCAATCCGGATATGAACATCCATGCAGATAACTCAAAAACAGATGTACTTGCAGATATCCTTACCATTCCGAGCAAACCAATTGCTGAAATAAAAAGTCCGATAGAACTCAGCTCCCTGGAGCCATACCTGTCTGAAAGCCATCCGCTAATAGGAGCCATAATCATCATTGACAGAGCAAATGGTGCAAGCAGAATTCCTGACATGACCGGATCAATTGATTTTATCCCTTGAAAATAAAATACAAGTAAGAATACTACTGCTCCACGGGCAATCCCATTGAGAAGATTACTGCTGAATGCAAATGCAAGTATCCTTGTCTTGAAAAGATTCAGGTCAAGCATAGGTTGCCTGACTTTATTTTCGACAAACAGAAATAAAACTAAAAATAATAAAGCAGCCACAAACAAGATTGCCACGTATATTTTAGTCCATCCATAAAAAGCTCCGAATGTCAGTGCTAACAATAATGATGTCATTCCTGATGTGAAGGTTATTGCCCCACTCCAGTCAAATTTCTGCTTTTCAGGGAGCACCTCCAGTTCCTTAAGCTGAATTCCTGCCCATATTGTACCAATAAGCCCAATAGGAATGTTTATAAAAAATATATACCTCCAGCCCATATGAATAAATGCTCCTCCCAAAATTGGTCCAATTACACTTGCCACACTTATTACCATACCATTTATACCCAATGCCATACCAAGTTCTTTTTTAGGAAATGCATCTGTAACAATAGGAGTACTGTTTGCTACAAGCAATGCACCTCCAACTGATTGTACAAACCTGAACAAAAGCAATTGCCACCCGGAAGTGGAAAGTCCACATAAAACCGAACCGATGGTAAAAACAATGAAACCCCATATGAAAAGCTTTTTTCTGCCAATCATATCCGCGACCCTTCCAATAGAAGGTACAAGGATTGTCAGTATAAGCATATAAATCATCACAGTCCACATAATTATATTCATAGTGGCATGCAAATCTTTCATAATAACAGGTAGTGCTATTATCAATGTACTCCCGCTTAAAACTGAAAAAAGCGCTCCAAGACTAGTACACGAAAGAGCGATCCACTTATATTCAATCTTTTTCATTTACCGTTCTGCTCATCATTTGCTTTAGCGCTGTGTACTTTTTTTGCCATTTGGTATCGAAATTGTTCATCCATATACTTTTCACCATCCAATAAATCGAATATTATAACCTATTCCCAACTCTTAACAACTTAATCTTTTATTCAACAATAATTGATTTATTGACAATTTTGGATCTGAAATCATGCAAATTTAGGTTTTAAACATCAGAAGATATTATTGTATTTTTAAAATTTGAAATTAAACACTAAGCTGTACACAAAGCAGGTGCCGTGGGAAAAAAGCAATGCATGACAGTAACAGGAAAATTGTGAGAGGGTAGGCCATATAGAATTTTATATACAGTTTTATTAAAGTTTACCCTTCAAAAACAGGAATAAAATATTAACAAAGTAAATTGAATGGTGCGAATAGCACTCGAACCATTTAGTGTAGAACGTTAATAATCAACGGGCCGAAAAATTATTTATTAATGTTGTTGATGGATTTGATGATAAAATCAAACTTTTTTGCATTTCTTGAGTCATCCCATCCTATCTAATGCCGGAAAGATCTGAGAAAGGATAAAAGTTTACATTCTTCAATTTATTAAAAAGCTAAGCTTATTGATCATATTGGCAGATAAAAAAAAATATTACATACATAAATAAACAACAGGCACATAACACTATCTTTAGATAGTCAAAATAGCACAACTAACTATGATCAATGGCAAGGGCTCTTCGGTATCCTGGTTGCACTTATAAATGTATCAATTTTGTATGACATTCCATTGAATGCTCATTTTTTTCCCTTGCACTTTGTTTTTAAATTTAAACTTTGGATAGCCAATACCTATCATCCCACGGATGCGTTCATTTTTCTTTAACCCTAGTCTTTTTCTAAAAGATTTATTTTTGTTAAGTATTCCCTGGTTACCTACCAGATTTCGACATCCTAATCCTTTAGTTTGAGAATATAGATTCATATTATATAGTGCATATTGGGCACTCTCTAAAGAAAATGGCACTCTTTTATCTGCAATGATTAAAATGAATGCTGAAGGAAAGGTAGGAAATACTGTATTCCTTTCGACAACAACTGAAAGTTTTGATTTTGCTTTTAAATATTCAGCTTCAAGAACCGGTGAAATGAGTCTTGCGATTTTTTGTAGTATAACGGATCTGATTAAATTGTATATCCTGAATGTAACTTGCATGAGGATTTTATCGATCAAATCTTTAATCTTATCATCGTCTACTATAATTGCTCTAAAATCAAAGCTATGCGCCGGGGCATATATCCCGTAATTTATAATTTCCTCGAGTAGTATTTTATCAATCTTACGGTCAGAAAAATCTCGTATTGTTCGTCTCTCTTTCAATAATTCATCAACTTGTTTATCGGAAGGCAATACTTCTTTATTAAACGCAGTGGGTTGAACATTATCCCAGGTTAACGCTTGTTGAGGGCAGATGGCGATACATTGACCGCAGGTACTACATTGATTATATCTAATAGTAATCAGGTTGTTTTCAATATCCATACAATGTTCATGGCAAATATCTGTACATATTTTACATCCATTACATTTTCCATTGTTAATTATAACCATTTTAAAACTCTCCTGTTTTTAATATATTCTTTCATTAGTGTCCACTAAAA
>PLML01000109.1 GCA_003141525.1 Bacteroidales bacterium | reverse complement strand
TCAAAGAACAAACATACGAGATTCACAGAGTTTAAAATACAGGTTACTTTAAAAATACTTCAAGTACAGGAATCTCTGTTGGAGGTTTAGGGATCGGAAGTTCAAGATTAAGGTTGTTCTTATTCGCATCTGTTCCTGCACTGAATTTTATTTCAGAAGCATCGTGGAGGAACTGTACATATTTTATCTTATCACCCATATTTGTCAGAGTAAGGCTACCCATCGGATACGACAATAAATGGATATATAACCTTTTTGTAACAGGATTATAAGTTAAAAGAGTATTTGCAGGAGCTGTAAATTCCGGAGGAGCCTGAGTGCAACCATAAATTGAACGATTATTGAATTTCATCCATTCACCCATTGCCTTAAGCCTGTCCTGAGCCCTGATGTCAAAAACCCCACGTGCAGTTGGCCCAACATTTAATAAGAGGTTCCCTCCTTTACTTACTGATTCAATGAGAAGTTCAAGAAGCTGTGCTGAACTTTTCCAGGAATACTCATCACGGTAATATCCCCATGATCCCGAGAATGTCTGACAGGTTTCCCATGGGACTCTTTTGCCATTGACTTCGGGCCACTTTGCCTCTTTATATTGCTCAGGTGAGACAAAATCCCATCCTCCTTCAACATCTTTGAGATCGAGGCGATCGTCAACAATAATGCCAGGTTGCAGGCTTCGTGCCATTTTTAATAGATTTTCAGAATCCCAGTCATCATGGCCTTTTCCATTCTTTCCAGGGAATGAAAAATCGAACCAGATAATACTTATTTCACCATAGTTTGTGAGAAGTTCTCTAACCTGATTCTTAATATATTCACGATATTTACTCATATCTCTTCCTTTGTTCAGACGGGCATAAGCAGTATCTGAAGTCTGGCCCAGAGGATGGTAGTTGTCGATTGTATAATCGGGATGATGCCAGTCGAGAAGTGAATAATAGAATCCAACCTTCAGTCCTTCAGCTCTGAATGCTTCTACATATTCCTTGACAATGTCTTTTCCATAGGGTGTATTTGTAACCTTATAATCGGTAAATTTGGAATCGAACATGCAAAAACCTTCATGATGCTTTGAAGTGAGAACAACATATTTCATACCTGCTGCCTTTGCCATTTTTGCCCACTCATGCGGATCGAACATGTCGGGATTAAATACATCAAAATATTTTTGATACTGATCATTGTTCATTCTTTCAACATTTTTCACCCACTCTTGGCGGGCGGGCAGGGCATACAGACCCCAGTGAATGAACATTCCGAAACGTGCATCGGTCCACCATTTCAATCTTTGTGCTTTCTGAGCTTCAGTTTCTTTTGGAAGCTGAGCCTGAGATAACTGTGAACCAATTAACAATAAAGCTGTTAATAGCAGAATTAAAAGGTTTTTTGTTTTCATTTTGATTAGGTTGGTTTTTTTATTCAGGATAATTAATTTGTATGCTTACGCCAAATTTAAGAAAAACTTATTGCCCTACAGCAATATCTATCTGTTTTTCTGAAAGAAATTAACGATTATTCGAGAGATTTCCTACTATTGGGCAGCAATTCATGAAGTTTGTTGGCTTTATAATCCGGCAAGCGGGTTAAAACATCTTTCAGCCAAACCGAGGGTTCTACATCATTCATTTTACATGAGCCAAGAAAAGAGTATAACATAGCGGTTCTTTGAGCTGCATCGTGTGAACCGGCAAAAAGGTAGTTTTTACGTCCCAATGCCACTGGACGGATGCTGTTCTCGATAATGTTATTGTCAATTTCATATTTTCCGTCAAGCAAATAACCGTTAAGCCTGTTCCACAAACTCAAGGTATATGCCAGTGTAATACCGATAGCACTTTTAGGCATCACCTGTTTTATGTTCTGTTTCAACCATTCTTCCAACTCAGCAAGGATAGGCAAGGATTCTTGTTCTCTTAATTCTTTTCGTTGCTCAAAGGAATAACCAGCTTCACGGGCTTTGCGTTCAGTTGAGTATAATGCTTGTATTTTTGTCAATGCATATCCTGCCCTGACCTTATCGTTGTCCAAGGCTGTCTCAAATTTACGACGTGCATGTGCCATACAAGCCAGCAATGTTATTTTTCCCGGTTTGTCAAATATATTATACGCTGTATATCCATCGGTTTGCAATGTTCCTGTAAAGTCATTCAATATTTTCTGAGGTCCTTCACGGGAACGGGTTTTTTGATATTCAAACAATATTAATTTATCAATCACATCTCTGTAAACTCATAGATACCCTTTGTGTGTAGCTCCCGGTTTATCTTTTGTTAGCACTGGAATGGGAGTTTCGTCGGCTTGCAGATATTTGCATTTAAGCGTACTCTCTTTTAATGTTTCATATAAGGGAGCTAATAAATCACAACATTGATGAATCCAGTCTACTATCGTGGATTCGGCTATCTCAACGCCCTGGCGTTTGAACTGCTGTGCCTGACGATATATCGGAAGGTGGTCTACGTACTTACTGATGATGATATGCGTGAGTAATCCAGGTCCGGCAATTCCTTTAGGAATGGGTAGTGTCGGAAGGTCTGCGATTATTATTCTTGTGTCTTTATTATCTTCTTTTGGTAAAAGGTATTTGGGACGAACAATTCTGTTTACAATTAATGCTCCGGGAGTATATTCTAATATTTCTGTAATCTCTTCTCCAATCTTTTTTGCTCCTGCTGGTTTTGCCATCGGTTCTATCACTATTTCATGACGTGGCAAGTGTGATGGCAGGGGCTGGCGTGAGTGAATGAGTTGTTTGTTTTCTTCTTTTTGTTTACGCTCGTATGTGATAGTCTCTGTCTTGACTGGTTCAGCCATCGGTTCAGTTAAATTCAATCCCAGCAACAACTGTGAAGTCCTCCATGATAATAGGGATCAGCAACAGTGTTATTTGGAAGTGAATAGGATGAGACGACATGTCCTGATGTATCCACTATGCATGCCTTCACATTTGTTGCCCCACAATCTAGGATTAGGATTGCTTTATTCATAATTAGAACTTAATCGTTTTACAAGAAAATCTTCCTTTAAACTATTAGAAATCCTTTGTACTGACCTTAATGTCGAGTTTTAAAGTGGTCTCACGTTTCACATAGCCCCATTCTCAGTGAAACATTACCCAATGCTAAATAGACTATCAATTCAACATCAAATAAATACATTTTATTTTTAAAAAAATAGTTTACGAAGTTCTTCTACCTGTGTATCGTTTATAGGAACCATCATACCTATGGGTGCTGCCATAATAAGGGATTTAGCACTGAATTCAGCAACTTCTAAACGGTCAAATGTAGAGAGCAGCTTGTTTCCTGTAACTATTACTGAATCATTCTGAACAAGAATAGCAGGGTTGCCTGAAAATAGTATATTTAAAATCTCGTTTTGTCCTTGAAAATGGCAGCCAAAAGGGATTGAAGGTACATCCTGAAGGAATATCCAACTTTCCGGAATTGTTCTGACATCAAAATTGGTTTTAGTGACTCCAAACGCCATTAGGTAAGGAGGCTGAGTTAATATTATTGAGTTTATTTCCGGGTTGTTTTTGTATATCTCCTGATGCATCCAGGTAGCCCGGCTTGGAACTTTGCCTGGTTCCCTTTTTCCTCCCTTTATTTGCACTATATCGCCTATTTCAAGATCCCACCTGGGTACATTAGTAGGGGTAATCAGAAAATCGTTCCCGCGCCAACGAGTCGATACTGTGCCATAGGAGCTAATCATCAAACCCTGATTACATGCTCTGTGAACAATATTACATATTATTGCACGTTTTTCACGTTCATCTGAAGGGTATTCCGTTATTTCCATTTCAGGTAATGGATCTGGAATTTGAGATTCAAATTCATCAATCTGATTATCAGTCAAGTAATATGGTTTTCCTATGATATTCCCATACAATATTGTCCGGGCACTAAATTCCAGTGTTTCGAACCGTTGAAAAGCATCCACAAGATTTGTTCCTCCTAATACAGTTCCATGATTTTCCATAATTATTGCCATAAAGCCTTTAGCAAATTCCTTGGCAATCTTATCTCCAAGAGCCTGACTTCCGGGAAGCTCGTATTCTGCATAGCCAATGGGGCCGCAGATATACCTGGCCTGCGAAATAATTTTGGTATCAGGTATTTTTCTTACAATACTGAATGATACTAAAGCAGGAGGATGAGCATGAATAATGGCTTTAATATCGGGGCGGATATCATAAATTGCCCGATGAAAAGGAAATTCGGATGATGGTTTATGTTTACCGATAATCGTTCCATCCTTTTTTACACACATAATATCGGATGGACGAAGAGTGCCTTTATCTACTGCTGATGGTGTGACCCAAATGTCACCATTCTCATCAATAATTGAAATATTGCCTCCTGAAGTGGTTGTTAAACCACGATTATATATTCGATCAATAACCAGAACAATTTGTTCTCTAGGGTGCATTAACCGGGTATTAAGAATTTGATTCATAAGGTCAATCTTTATATTTTTTTAAACCAACACTTTATTTCCACACTAATTCGAAACATCTTCAATCTTAGAGGGAAAAATCTTGTCAATTCTCATTTTGTGAGTTCCTGCTTCAGATTCAGTCGTCCATAATCCTCTGTAAACACTAAAATATTGACATCATTACGTTTTCTGGCAAGAGATGCAATTATTCACATCATCATCGCTTAACTTAGCTGATCCTTGCTATTACAGGTTGCCTGAATTTGTATCCATTTAACCCAAAAAATATAATAAACGCAAAACAAATAAGTGGTACGATGAACCCGATGGCCATACCTGAAGTGTCTGCAATCCAGCCCATGAAAGTAGGACATATTGCACCACCCGCTACCATCATTACCAATAAAGAGGATCCTTTCTTTGTCAGACTCCCAAGATTCTTTATACCCAGGGCAAAAATAGTAGGAAACATAATCGACATGCAAAAGTAGCAAACATATATGGCAATAATTGATATCCAGCCTAGTCCTGCAATCACAAATAACATGGCAACAACATTAATTGTTGCATACAGGGTTAGCATCCGACGCGGGTTGAACCATTTCATGAAAAGACTGCTTAAAAACCTCCCTGACATGAAAAAAATGAAGCCTAGTGATAGGAGATAAGCTGCCTTCTCATTTGGAATTTCGGATTTGGTCTCCGTTACATAATTTATGAAGAAACTGTTAATCCCTGTTTGGGCAGCCACATAAAGAAACTGTGCCAGTAATGCAAATTTGAAATGTCTGAATTTAAAAAGGTCAAGAAATCTTCCTTTTTCGCCCTGACTGTTGTGATCTCCCTCATGGATGTCGGGAAGCCTGGTGAATATGAACAATACAGCCACCATTAACACTAGTACTCCGATAATAATATAAGGCATCGCCATCGAGGCAAATTTATTGGTTTCACCTTTAGCGGCAGCGCCGAAAATCAATAATCCGCCTATACTTGGACCAAAGATCCAGCCTAGTCCGTTGAACGATTGGGAAAAATTCAGTCGTTGCTCGGCCCTTTCNNTAAACTCAAAGGTTTGAACATAGGTGGCCGGCCAAAACAGAAAAGCCCCGATGGCGTATAGAAGCAACCCGGAAACAATACCGCGCTTATATCCAAAACGGTTCATTATAAATCCTGCCGGTA
>PLML01000063.1 GCA_003141525.1 Bacteroidales bacterium | reverse complement strand
AACTATGAGTGACAGTACTTTTGATTTTAATTTGTTTATTAAGGAATCCAAAGATGTCCTGGTAAATCCGAAATCTTACTTCTCGACCATGAAAACCTCGGGAGGTATGACCGAACCGTTGATTAAAGCAGTTATTTATGGTGCTATTGCTGGGGCATTAGCATTCATCTGGAGTATTCTGCATCTTGGTGCTTTAGGAGGTGGACTTTTTGGAGGAGCCTTTGGGATAATGATCTTTATCGGGAGAATTATTGGATCAATTATCGGATTATTCATTGGTGCAGTTATATTGCTTGTCATTTCTTCAATTTGTAAAGGGAATACCGATTTTGAGGCAAATGTAAGAGTGACTGCTGCTGTAATGGTTATGATGCCGATAAGTGCGTTCTTTGGTTTTGTTTTTGCTCTTCACATTCATTATCTTTGGACAATTATTAGTCTGGTTGTAAGTATATATGCATTATGGTTGCTATATAACGGTCTTGTCGAGGCTCTTAAATCAAATCGTGAGACTGCAAAAATTGTAACGTACATTTTAATAGCACTTACTGTTCTTCTTATTGTAATAACAATGAGTACGACTAATAGACTTATGAGAGGATTTAACAATAGAGATGTCAAGGAGATGATGAAAGATTATCCCAAAAACTAATAACCTATATTTCTTTAAGCGCCAGGTTTCGACAAATACTGTTTTTATCGGACCTGGCGTTTTTATTAATTAATATTCTGTCTCCTAATCAATCCTGCCAGAAATCTTGACTTGAACTGCTGACTGGCAAGTACCTGCTGTTTTTATAACTTCTGAAGCTCTTTCATAATCAAGCACATGAAGAGTATTTTCGTTTGAGAGTACCTCTTCGTTGACATATACTCTTCCTAACTGAGTTTTTCCTGTGGTAAAGAGATTCTTAATAAAGTCTTCCTCAATATTCCCCCGTCAGCCAAGTCATCTAAAATACTTCGCGCTTCATGTTCTTTAACTTTCCATATTCCGGTAGCTTTGCATTGAAAGGTTTAATTGGCAACAATGAAACAAGACCGGCTTCTCTTTCTGAAAAAAGAATTTTCAGTATTTCAAACAGAAGGTCAGTGGCAACTGCTCCCTGGGGGAACAGGTTTATCCTTTCGGTAAGTCTTTTATAAGAAGAACTATATTTAATGGTGTTATGATGGGCCATAAAAATAGTGGGTTGCTTAAATACTTTAGCAAAAATAAATTTTTTTTGTTATTGATTAAAATTTTCATCCAATGTTGAATAGAATTGAATCAAATAATCGGGAATAATTAGTTAATATTGAAAGATTAAAAAAGCGGAACCAGGAGGTAGTATATGAAATCATCAGTCTGGATATTGTCGTTTTTTTTGTGCTGTGGTCTGAATGCCCAGAAAGGAAACCTGAATCTGAGCCGATGGCACGTCAGCGATAAAATTAGCGCGTCTGAATTTCAGCTGATCAGGAAGCTAAAATTGCAGTGCATGATTTCAAATGATAATGACAATTTATATATTGATCTGAAGATTGAGGACCATCCGGTTCAGGATAGAATTTTGAGACAAGGACTCACGATCTGGATAAATATGGATGGAACGGAAATGAAAAAAATGGGGGTCAGGTTTCCTCTCGGATCACAAAATCAGGGAGACAGAAGAAAAGCGGATCATTCTGAAAATAAATCCAATTCGGATGGAGGTGATGTTAATCTTGTCTTGCTTGCTAACACAATTGAACTTAAGGGATTTACAAATGAAGAGCAACGGCACTTTCCTTCAGATAATCATGATAATTTCAGAGGGTCGGTTAAATTTGACGAAGCGGGAATATTTTATTATGAATTGGTAATGCCAATTGCAAAACTGCCGGTCAGAAATTCACGAGGAGGCCACGGAGCAATGCCTTTTACACTTGGTATCGAATATGGTTCGTCGGCTGTAATAAATAAACAGGGAGAAAACAGGGGACCCAGGCCCTCTTCATTATTCCATTCAGGTTCGTCAGGTAGTGACGGAGCCAAATTATACTGGATTCATAATGTCAAACTTGCAACTTCAAGGTAGTTTTTATAGTTTTATCACTTCAATTATAATACGATCTGTTCAGGTCAGAAGAAATTTAATGCATGACAAATAATAATATGAAAAACTGGGTATTCTCCAGAAATATTTTTGTAGTTCTTATATATAGGATTCTGCTTATAATGATCCTGTTCTCATTATGCAGAATAGGGTTCTTCCTGTTTAATCTCAAAATGTTTCCTGGAGTATCTATCAGCCAATTACTTACAATGTTGAAAGGTGGTTTGTCATTTGATATTTCCGCAGTTGTATATTTCAATATGCTTTTCATCCTTTTACATATTGTTCCGCTGGAAATTCGCTACAATGATGTTTATCAGTCAATTCTGAAGTATATCTTCTTTATTACAAATGGAATCGCCATTGCAATGAATGGTATGGATTTTGTTTATTACAGGTTTGTCGATAAGAGAGCTACAGCAGACGTATTTAAAACATTCGCACATGATTCAAATAACACAAAAGTGTTTTTCAGATTTTTGATTGATTACTGGCCTGCAACACTTTTTACCTTGTTTGTCTGGTTTCTGATGGTTTACTTTTATAAGAAAGTTAAAGTTGAAAAACCGGGGAGTGTAAACAGAATCGGATATTATTCTGTAAACATTCTGATGATACCCCTCGTTATTGCGCTGGTTATAGGAGCAGCAAGGGGTGGTTATAAGCACTCAACACGACCGATCACTATCAGTAATGCGGCCCGTTACGTAGATAATCCACGCGACGTAGCTATAGTACTGAACACTCCTTTCAGCATCTTAAGGACTTTTGGTAAAAAACCTCTTGTGAAATATAAATTTTTTGATGATGAAAAACTAAGCAAACTATATAATCCTCTGCAAATTCCTTCAAAAATAAAACCTTTTACTAGTGAGAATGTTGTTATAATTATTCTTGAAAGTTTTGCAAGAGAATACATAGGATCTCTGAATCGTGGTCTTGAGGGAGGAACATACACGGGTTATACTCCTTTTATAGATTCCCTTATCAATGTCAGTCTTACATTTGATGTCTCAATAGCTAATGGGAAGAAATCAATTGATGCAATGCCTTCAGTTCTGGCGTCGGTGCCTTCCCTGGAAACGCCGTATACTATTTCTCATTATGCCAATAATCAGATCAACGGGCTTGCAGAATTACTTAAACGAAAGGGATATTATTCTGCTTATTTCCATGGGGCACCAAACGGATCCATGGGATTTGATTCATTTACAAAAATGGCAGGCTTTGATGACTATATAGGTCTGAATCAGTATCCTGATAAAGCAGATTTTGATGGTATATGGGGAGTGTGGGATGAACCTTTCTTTAAATTTTTTGGGGAAAAGCTAAATACTTTTAAACAGCCATTTTTAGCTTCAATATTCTCAGTATCATCTCATCATCCATTTAAAGTTCCTGAAAAATATACAGGTAAATTTAAAAAGGGTCCTGCTCCAATTCTTGAAGTTATAGGCTACAGCGATTTTTCTTTACGAGAGTTATTTAATCAGATTTCTAAAAGCCCATGGTATAAGAATACTCTTTTTGTTCTCACAGCAGACCACACGAATGAATCGGTACATAAAGAATTTCAGAATAATTTTGGTGCCTACTGTGTGCCGATAATATTTTTTAAACCAGGCAGTGACCTGAAGGGAATTAAACATCGTATTGCACAACAAATTGATATAATGCCAACTGTCCTGAATTATCTTAATTACGATGAGGAGTACATTGCCTTCGGTAATAACCTGTTAGATGACTCGTATGAATCTTTTGCATTCAATACTAACGGTAGTACTTATAACCTTTATATGAAAGATCATATACTTGAAATGATTGATAATAAGCCTGTCGGATTATATAATTATAAAACCGATCTGTTTCTGGAAAATAACCTTATCGGGAAAGAGCCGGAACTTGAGATACAGATGGAAGAGAAGCTGAAAGCCATTATTCAAACTTATAACAGCCGGTTAATTGATAATAATATGGTAGTAAGAAAACCCGGATAAGTTGCAGAATGGAATTTGTTTATTGACAGTTTACTGATAATATTAAAATTAGATTATGAATTCACGTCGTCAGTTTTTAAAGTTAGCAGGGACAGGAGTTCTTGCTGCAGGTGCCTCTTCTTTATATGCCACACCAGCCAAATTAGTTTCTACAGATAAAACCGTCAACCCTTTCACTATTGGTATGGCAGGTTATACATTCAAGGAGTTTTCCGTTGAGAAAACTATAGTGATGATGAAAAGGATAGGAGTTACCAATCTCTCTCTGAAAGATTTTCATATGCCTATGAACAGCACTCAGGAACAGATTAATGCAGTTATTGCAAAATTTAAATCTGCCGGAATCAATGTTTATACTGTTGGCGTTGTTTATATGAAGACACAGGCGTCTGTTGATCAGGCTTTTGAATATGCAAGAATGGCTGGAGTAAAAATGATTGTAGGAGCACCTGATTATGAACTACTGCCTTATGTCGAGAAAAAGGTAAAAACTTACGACTTTAAAATTGCTATTCATAATCATGGTCCAGATAATCCTCTGTACCCTAACGCTACAGATATTTGGAATCATATCAGGGATCTTGATGAGCGAATAGGTATTTGCATCGATATCGGACATACTACCCGCGACGGACAGAATCCCGTAGTGGATATATTAAAATACAAATCAAGGATTTATGACATGCACGTAAAGGATGTTGATAAAGCAACAAAAGAGGGAATAACTATTGAGATGGGCCGTGGTATCATCGACATTCCTGACCTTGTTGAAACACTTCGCAAAATTAAATATTCCGGATCGTGCAGCCTTGAGTTTGAAAAAGATATGACGGACCCTCTTCCGGGTATAGCTGAATCTATCGGATATTTTAAAGGAGTGATGGCCTGTAAGTAGGTGTTGAGGAGTGAGGAGTAGCTCTGTGCCCTGTGCATTTTAATATTTCTTTAAAAGATCAAGTAACTTACTATCAAGTTTATGGCTATACCAGTCGGTATAATTAACATCGGTACGTCCTGAATCGAGAATTCCAAAATCACCTCTGAAATTCCAGAGAGCATAGCCTATACCATTTTTTGTAAGAATATCCGCTATATCACCAAACCATGCGAGAAATATATTATGAGGTGTTTTTTTCCAGCAACCGCATTCCCCGCAATGGACGCCTACTCCTTTATCAAGCAGGTTGAAGCCTTTCCACCTCGGCAATAAATTTTTTGATGATGACGGACTTCCGGCTAAAACTCTCCTGGCTCCCAAAGTTATGGCCGTGGCAGCTAAGGTCGTGTTTTTGAGGAATAGACGGCGGTTAATTTTATTTTTAATCATGACATATAATGTTTTGTAATCATAAAATTATGTTATTATTTCGGTTTTCTGAAACAATCTCTATTAACTTCAATTTTTTAATTCTTAGTTTCCTCTTTTGTCTTCAGTTTTTTTTGTAAATTTATTACATCATTAATTGAAGATTTTTAAATTAAACCGATAATATGAAAACAAATTGGCTTTTTCTTATTTTGATTTTTGTCCTGAGTTCTGCAAAACTCTCCGGTCAGGATGAACCGCAAACAGCTCAGTCCGGGCAGAAACTTAGTGCCACCTCAAAATATGATTTTATTCCTGGGGAATCAGTAATGTTTTTTGATGATTTCATGCAGGATAATATTGGGGATTTTCCAGCTTTATGGAATACCGATGGTTCGGGTGAGATTGTTACAACGAACCTTTTCCCCGGAAGATGGCTGAAACTTGGTGTCGGTGCGACATTTGTCCCGGAAACAAAAAAGGTATTTCCTGATAATTTTACTGTTGAGTTTGATTTATTGCCTATGCCAGGACCTAATGATGAAAAGACTATTATCTTCGGTTTCTATATTTATTCTGCTGTAAATCCTAATGACCTTGGAGAGGGAGGTGCAATCCCAGGCGTGGCTGGTATCAGAATGAATTTTGGTAATTATCAGCATGAATATTCCACCTATTCAGAAGGAGTTTACAATCTGAATGGTAATACTGAGAATAATCCGTTAGTTATTAATCAAAAAACAAGGTTGTCATTCTGGGTTCAAAAGACCCGGGTAAGAGCCTATTTAAATGATGCTAAAATATTTGATCTTGCAAGAGCACTGGCACCAGGTCTGGGATACAATGCTATGCGGATTGAAACAGGTTCGGAAGCTCAAAATTTAATTACGAATTTCAGAGTGGCAATTGGTGCACCTGATATGCGTAATAAACTTATAACTGAAGGAAAACTTGTGACTTACGGAATTTATTTCGATTCAGGAAGCGATAAGATTAAACCTGAATCGGCTGGGACGATGAAGGAGATTGCCACTGTCCTGAAAGAGAATCCGACAGTGAAAATAAAAATAATTGGTCATACAGACAGCGATGGTGATGACGCCAGGAACCTTGACCTCTCAAAACGCAGGGCCATCTCGGTTAAAAGTGCTTTAAGTACTGAATATGGTATTGAAGCAGCGCGTATTGAAACTGACGGCAAAGGTGAAACAGAGCCCATTGCACAAAATACAACTTCAGAAGGGAAAGCCAAAAACCGAAGGGTGGAACTAATTAAACTTTAGAGATTATCAGCAGTTAACCTAATTATGGGTATGTTTATTAGTATCTTTGCCAAATGAAAGAGGAAATAAATATACCATTGCAAAAAGAGGAAGATTTTGTAGCTGCAAATATTCGCAGAGACAATTATTCCAGGATCAGGGATTTACAGGCCTTGGAATTTAACACGGCAATTGCCAGCAGACTTAATGCAAAAGACAAAAGTCAGGTTAAATGTGAAAAATGCGGTAAAGAATTTACTGTTGAAACGGGCACAATAGATTTAGTAAAGTGTCCCGATTGTATGTAGCAGATTAAGACCTGGTGATATTTTAGCTTGATCAGACCTATTCTCATTCTTGCTTTGGTGACTCTTGTAAATTGATTTTGCATTAATCGTCTTCTGGATTGCATCTAAGGTTCATCCATTCAATTAACAAGAATTGAATATGATCGGAGAATATCCGGGGTCAGGTTTTTGTCTTATAAATGCAAACTTTGATGACCCAATGCCTGGAATTATGAATAAGAAATTAATGATATTAGTAGCGATTCTGCTCTGTGCCATAATCTTCGTTGGGGTGCATATATTATTTTTTAGACCCTCTTCACCAGATAGGGCCATTATGAAGTTTACCAAAGATATGAACAAGAATTGCCCGACAATGATTGATTTGGAAACAAGATTGGATAGGGTAAATGCTCTGGCGGATAACAATCTCCAGTTTAGTTATACCCTTATTAATCGGGTTAAGGATTCACTTGCGATCGGTAATCTGAAAACATTTATGGAACCGATTATTCTGAATAAGATTAAAACATCACCTGCCTTAAGTAAGTATCTGAATAAAAATCTGACGTGGATTTATTCCTATAATGACAAAAATGGTGATTTTATATTTAAGATAATTTATACACCGGAACAGTTTAAATAATATTAGCTAGTGTAAGAGTCTTATAGTTAAACATAGTTAAGTCACTGAATATTAGAGATATATTTGTTTTAATCAACAGTGGAGTCAAGATGCAAAAATCAGTCAGAGTAAATTCAGTTCTTCAGAGTTAATTCCGGATGTATGGATTAATATTGACTTGCATAGAAGTTTTTCATAACTTTCATAAAATAAATTGATATGAAAAGTCTTTTGTTGTTTATTACAGCATTTGCCTTTTGTCTCAAAGGATCAGGTCAGGAGCCTGAGTCATTTAACTATCAGGTAGTAATACATAATATTGCTGGTGAAGCGGTGGTGACGCAGGCTGTATCCTTGAAAATAAGTATTGTTGCTGGAAGTGCAAATAATGCAGTTGTTTACAGTGAGAAGCATCATGTTACATCCGATACTCTTGGACTGATTTCTCTGGACATTGGAAATGGAACTGACAAAACCGGTAATTTTATATCTATTGACTGGAGTGCAGAGAAATATTTCCTGAAAGTTGAAGTAGATTCTACTGGTGGATCAAATTATGCTGATATAGTCATGACCCAAATTCTAAAAGTGACATCTGCTTCGCCTGCAAACAAGTCAAAAAAATTATTCCCAAGCGTTATTGAAGATACATTATTTTTAAGCAGAAAATACATCGGCAAATTTGTGGATTATCGCCAGACAGGTCCTGACACCTATAATGGTCCTAATATAATCTGGGTAAAAACATCAATGGACGAAATCTTCGGAAAAATATCAGCATATGGTAAAAAATGTAAATTTTTGGTTGGAGATAAATTATATATAAAAAGAACATTTTTATCGCCAGGTGGGGTTTCCGGATATTGGGTGTACCGGATTGAAAATGATTCTTCCGTTTATTATAGGGTAACTGACTTTCAACATGATCGTAAGGTTTTTGTAGAAACCTGGTTTAAATAACTCTATCACTTAGTGGAGTATTTTCATGAGAAAAGTATGACATGTGTAACATTTCACGTATTTTAAATCACTGTCTTATTAAAGTAAGCTGTAAATACATCCGGTATAATCAACATGCTTATTCGTCAGCGAATCTCCAGGTAGAAAATGGAGATTTTTGTCTAATCGCTAACCTGAATATAAAGAAATTTGTAACTTACGTAAAATTAAAATTATGAAAACAGCATTTAATTTAATTGTATTTGTAGTTTCAATTTTATATTGTCAAATTACTTATAGTCAAAATAAATTTGTTACCCTGACAAGTTCAGATTTTGTAAAAGGATTAGATAATAAAGATTTTTTGAGAAAGAAATTAATTGAAAATGGACTTACAATCGTTGGAAAAAGCGGAACTGCCAGTACTATAAGTGAATTTTATGAATATTGGGCGCTTAAGTCTTTGCTCTATGTAGATATAATTTACATCCCTGGTACTGAGAATACTATAAAAGTAGGGATTAACGATACTCTTTCTGGTTTACCCAAACGATTAATCCAGTCATTCCCTCATAAAAAGACTGAAAAGATAGATGATTATCTATCACCTGTTAATATTGCACCTACCAATAAAGAAATAAGTTATTCATTGGGTTATTCCAGAGATAGTGATATTGTGCGGGTGATTGTATGGTTTGATAATCCTTATTATTATTTCGAATATAAGAAGGAAAAATAATACTGATTTACACGACCTTATTTTCAGGAATTTAAGTGTAAAAAAACCGCAACTCATTGATTTATATATGAATTATGGTTATTTTTTGTTTTAATAAGTGATGTGGACTAGACTCGTAATTTTGGGCCAGCAACGAGCCAAGAGCCATTACAAAAAAACCGGAAGGCCTAAAGGAAAGAACGATAAACACAAAAGAAAGACTGATGGCTATTATGAAAGAAAAACAGAAGCAATTTATAAAGGAATACCAAAAAATCCTCTCCCCAAATAACTACTATTTCTTAAATGGCTGATATTTAATTAAATACGTTTCTGAACTCCCCCAGGAATTTAATTACCAAAAAACTAGTTACTTATTATGTAGTGCTGCTAAAAGACAGTAAAACCCGCAATGTTTCATTTTTGAATCCCCGCGAGCGCATTGGCTTCGCCGAGCTCTCCGCCAAGTGGCGGATCGGTTCTCCGTTGCTTGCTGCGGAGTCAGCGAGCATTAAGAATTTACCTTAGGGGATCGAAGATTCTTCGTAGCTTNNTGCTGCGAAGAGCTTCAATTTTTAAAAGAAATTATTTTAATAATAAAAGTTCTGGCAACCAAAAATGAGAATCTAAACAATGAAGTTTCTAATATTGAATTATTAATATATTTACAGTATTAATAATAAAATATGTCTTTTTCGAATGAAAAAACATTAATATTGGGTTTGCAGAAGGGGAGTATTCCATCCTTCGAGAGAATCTTTTCACTATATCATAAGCATATCTATAACTTCTGTCTTCATCTTTTTCAATCTTCAGATGAGGCCCAGGAGACGGTTCAAAAGGTTTTTATAGCACTTTGGGAACAACGTGTCCAGGTGGATGAAAATAAAGACCTCGCCTCCTATCTGTTTACCATCGCCAGGTACATGGTATATCAGGATTTCAGACATCAGGTATATAAAAAAGCAGCTTTCGACCATTTCAATGATAAATCAAATTACACGAATGAATCCACTAAGGATGAGATTTTATTCAATGAGTTGCTAACTTTCTTTGAATCTCTGATTGAAAGACTCCCTGAACGACAACGCGAAATCTTTAAACTTAACCGCTTTACGGACTTAACCTACAAGCAGATCGCAGAACAACTGAATATAACAGAGAATACTGTCGATACCCAAATCAGGAGAGCGCTTAAATTTATAAAGGATGAATATAAAACTCATTATAATTAGTTCTCTAATTGCAGAATAAATTTGAAATCAAAATTAATGTATGCAATTCGTGAAAGAGCTATTCATTTAAATTTTGTAACATTCACATTGATAGTGAATTAAGTTTCTATACAATCTTATATATAATTTTTTATTATTTTTTGTCACGGAAATTCTATACCCAATACAATATACATATAGCATGGAAAATAAGACGCAAATTGAAAAGTTAATTGAAAATTATTATCTGGAATCAATTACAGATGATGAGATGGTTTTTTTATTGAACTATTTAAAAGATAAAGAGCCGCAGCATGAAATATTATCCCATTATAAAGTGATATGGGAAAAAGCAGGTGAGTATAATGAAACCATTGATTCTAAGGGTATTTATGATAAAATAGTTAGGAATGTTAGTTTTACTAGGGTTGGTTTGAAGTCAGCAACAGAAAGCCCGGAGAGGGTAGTTTTAAGAGCTTATATCAGGACATTAATGCGGTATGCAGCTGTTTTTGTTCTTGCATTTGGGCTTTTCTGGCTGACTCAATCTATTTTATTCAGAAAAACGATAACTCCACAAATGGCTGTGAAAGAACAAATCACACAGATTGAGGTACCTTACGGATCAAAATCACGGGTTGTACTCCCGGATGGCTCGGTTGTAAACCTTAATTCTGGGTCAGATCTAATGTATTCCTCTTTGAGCTTTGACTCAATAAGTCGCTCAGTTTCTTTGATTGGGGAAGGATTTTTTAGTATTACTAAAGATAGTGAACGACCCTTTTATGTGAACACCCGCGGAATTAAACTGAAAGTATTAGGTACTACATTTAATATTAAGGCTTATCCAGATGACAATACTGAAGAAGCAACACTTGTCTCGGGAAAGGTTGAAATCTTTGCCAGTTCTGACAAAACTGAAAGTGGGAAGCCGATTGTACTTAAGCCTAATCAAATTGCCATTTTTGATAAATCCAAAAATAATTTTGAATCAATCAATAAAACCCACACGACCAATGATCAAATTGTTCCTGCTAAACTTAAGACAATCAATTCTCAAACATTCTTAAAGACTGAACAAACAATTGCTTGGAAAGAAAACAGATTGATTTTTGATAATGAGCAGTTTAGCAGCCTGATTGTAAAAATTGAACGTTGGTACGATGTGAAGATCGTTGTTAACTATCCGGAATTAAATTCAGCTAGGTTTACAGGAAAGTTTGACAAAGAGACTCTTGAACAGGTTCTGAAAGCCCTTGTAACAGTTACTCCTTTTATTTATAATATAAAGCAAAACCTTATTACCATATCAAAAAACTGAATTTATAAACCTTAAAAGTAATTGCCTATGAATAAACTAAAAAAACAAAAGGCGAAAGATGTTTGCAGCATCCTTCGCCAGGTAAATGATCTGTCTAAGAAATTAAAACTAACCATTTAACGTTACAAAATTATGAAAAAAAATCGATTTCTATTACAAAGTAATAGCTATTGTTGCCTTAAAAAATTACTTCTGATTATGAAACTGACAACCTTTTTATTGCTTATCTGTCTTGCGACCTTTGCCTCAAACGGGTATTCTCAGGCGGAAAAGGTTTCCATCCAATTAAAGGATGCAAGCATTAAAGAGCTGTTTCAGTCTGTCGAAATTCAGACCTCTTATAAGTTTTTATTTAGAAATGATGCTGTTGAAAACATTCAGGTAACCATGGATGAACTTGATACACCACTTGATAACATACTGAATGAAGCATTGAAGGGATCTGGGTTAGCTTATAAAATTCTGCCAAACAATCTTATTGTTATTGCTTCGAATGATTTTCTTCAACAACTGAAAATAGCCGGAACTGTGACCGATGAAAAAGACAATCCCTTAGCTGGGGTTACCGTAGCTGTTAAAGGAACGTCTTTCGGTACAATTTCCGATATCGAAGGTAAATATGCTCTTGAAGTAACTGACTCAAATGTAAAACTGGAATTTTCGTTTGTGGGCTATTTAAGCCAAACGGTT
Source organism: Bacteroidales bacterium (assembly GCA_003141525.1). Classification (GTDB taxonomy): domain Bacteria; phylum Bacteroidota; class Bacteroidia; order Bacteroidales; family VadinHA17; genus LD21. The sequence goes on along the minus strand of PLML01000063.1, from coordinate 16,979 downwards.
GCTGTGAATGGACAGGCCGTCATTAATATGAAAATGGTTCCCGATTTGCAGAAACTGGGAGAAGTTGTCGTTATAGGTTACACCTCTGCTAAAAAGAAAAATGTCGCATCTTCAATGTCTGTTCTAAATAGCGATGCTATAGTTGGTTTATCAGCTACTGATGTTAACCAGGCATTGCAGGGAAAAATAGCAGGTGTTCAGGTAGTAAATAATGGAGGTGATCCGGGTGCTGGCGCTAAAATTATCATTCGAGGTATGGGATCTTTCACCAACGTCAACCCGCTTTACGTGGTTGATGGTATTGCCGGAGGCGATATTAATTCAGTTCCTATAAGCGATATTCAAAATGTTACGGTACTTAAAGATGCTTCCACAACTGCAATATATGGCTCTGCCGCCGCGAATGGAGTAGTAATTGTGACCACTAAAAGTGGAGAAAGAGGAGATATAAAAGTGAATTATGAAGGCTCTGTAGGTGTTGCTGAAGTTACAAAACGTATGAGTATGATGAATGCTACTCAATATGTAGATGTTGTAGCCGACATACAGAAGAATAATGGATTGGTATTATCAGATAAATTACTTACTCCAGATGTGAGAATTACCCGCACTGATTGGCAAAGTGAAATATTCAGAAAAGCGATGACTACACAACATAGTCTTAGCTTTAGTGGGGGTAGTGAAAATGTAAACTATTTATTTTCAGCAGGATATCAAAATGAAAAATCAACCATCATTGCTTCAGATTTTGAACGTTTTACCTTTGGCGTAAAACTTTCAGAACAACTACTCAAGAAAAGACTGAGATTTAACGAAAATATTCGTATAAAGAATGATATCTACAACGGTGGTACAGCCAATTTTAACGATGCATTGCGCATGCCTCCATATCTTGAGGTATATGACCCGACTAATCTCGGTGGATATTCACGTTGCGATAAAGTGACCGACCTGACCGATGCTAACAATCCACTGGCCTCCGTTTACCTTTCTCCTTACAATAGCAGAAGTTTAGGAACTGAAATAGATATAAGCGGTGAATTGGATATCTTGAGGGGCCTTAGATTTAAATCACAGGCAAGGGTTTCGGGTGGAAATTACCATGATAAAACTTTCAACTATCCTTTGAATGGCGGTAACTTCAGCCGTACAACATCCAATATGGTTGAGAATTATAATTTCTATTATAACATGTTATTTGAGAACTTCTTCTCCTTCGACAAAACATTTGGCATTCACGATATTAGCGCAACTGCTGGTAATTCATACAATCCGGCAGGTTTATACAGCTCGGTTCAATTACTCGGTTCAAACTTTACGAGCGATGCCATTCAAAATGTTGCGCTTGCCAATTCCAACTCCATCAGCGGATCTTCATTAAATAGCGGGAAATCAAGGTTATCTTATTTTGGTAGATTAGGGTATACTTTATCAGACCGATATGTTTTAAATGTCAGTGTTCGCAGAGATGGATCCAGTGTATTTGGTGTAAATAACCGCTGGGGTACATTTTATGGCTTAGGATTAGCATGGACCGTATCTAAAGAAAGTTTCATGAGTTCCATTCCTGAAATATCCAATTTAAAATTGCGCGGCAGCTATGGCAAAACCGGGAATGATAACATTCCACCTAACCTAACTTCTTCAACTGTTTGGACAGGAAGTAGCAACAATATCGTATATTCTTTTGGCGATAACGGGACTTTTTCAAATGGAGCTACCATAAATAGTATCCCAAATCCGAACCTGAAATGGGAAGAAACAACAATATACGATATGGGTTTTGACTTGGGATTATTTAATAATAAAATCAGTTTTGTATTTGACTATTATAACCGTGCAAACAAAGATTTGCTGATCAATACCCAATTACCTCTTACTACTGGTTTAGGAAACCCCGGCGCCGTTGGAACAGAATGGATAAATGCCGCCAGTATGAAGAATTCAGGGTTTGAAGGTACTATAACCTATACCAGCAGGGAATCTGAATTAAAATGGGACGTTACTGTAAATGCAACCTATAGTACCAATGAAGTTACCGCTCTGGGTACCGTGGGTAATACCCCTATTTCGGCGGGCGAATTTATGACAGGTATTGGTAACAGTACACGTACCGATATTGGACATCCGCTTGCATCGTATTATGGCTACAAATTTGACCACGTTGCTGTTGACCAGGCCGATGTTGATAAATTGAATGCTGCCGCCACAGCTGCTTCCTCTGGAACAGTAACCCAGTACCAGGTTGGTTTAAAACCAGGAGACCGGGTATTTAAGGATATTGACGGAAACGGATATGTGGATGCTAAGGACCGCACTTATATTGGTAACCCTACGCCAAAACTTCAGTATGGCTTTATTTTTAATGCCTCTTATAAAAACTTCGATTTTCAGGTTATGTTGCAAGGTGTTGCTGGTGTAAATGTTGTTAATGCCGGGAAGTACTGGTACGAGGGGATGTCAAAACCTTTCAACCAAAATACTGCCGTGCTGAGTCGCTGGGAAAATCCTGGCGATATAACCAATATACCTGCTGCTGGTCAAAATTCAGGTTCCAACCTGGTTTTCTCCGATTGGTATGTTGAAAAAGGTGATTATTTAAGGGTGAAGAACCTTAGTTTAGGATACACTTTGCCACAAAGCCTCTTAAATAATGCATTTGCAAAGCTCAGGATATATGTAGCCATACAAAACGCGATTACTATAACCAAGTACTCTGGTTACGATCCTGAAATATCTTCAATTAGTCCGAATGATCCCAGTGCTTATATTTTCCAGCATGGTATTGACCAGGATCAACATCCTAACCCAAGGATTTACAGAGTTGGTATACAGTTAAACTTCTAAAAAGCTAATATTTATGAAACATAAAATCTTATATTCAATCATCGCAGTAATGTTTGTTGCATCCTGCACCAAAGATTCACTGAATGTAAAAAACGAGAATAGCTACGATGGTGCCTCATTTTTTACAAATACAGTTACCATAACTGAAGCATCCACAGCGATGTACACTCCTTTATTATTTCAGGGAATGTACTGTAGGGAATTTTATTTCATCTTTGACCTGCTGGGTAATGACGCTGATAAAAATTTCCCTCTACAAGGCAGTTTGTTAGATTTTCCGCTTTACACATTTACTCCCAATAGCGGAGAATTGAATTACTTATTCAATTCCTGCTATAAAATGGTTTTCAGGGCAAATTTTGTTTTGGATGCTTTAGGAAAATGGCAAACCACCACCGATGCCGATGCAGCTTTGAAAACCCGTATTGCAGGGGAGGCAGAATTCCTAAAATCACTGGCCAATTTCTGGTTAGTGACCTGCTATGGCGATGTTCCTTTAAAAAAGACACTGGCCGACCATTACATTCTTCAGTCACCAAGAACACCTAAAGCAGAAGTATGGGCTGACATTGAAACCAATTTGACGGACGCCATAACCAAACTACCTGTAAGTTATGCAGATGCTGATTACGGTAGAGCTACTCAAGGTGCCGCTGTTGCGCTTTTAGGCAAGGTATATCTTTTCCAGCAAAAGTACGCCGATGCCATTACCCAATTTGAAACGCTTGGCAAAGCTCCTTACGACTATGCTTTGGCTAATTCACTGGACGACATGTTTGTTAATGATATAAAAACCAAAGAAACCATTTTTGCTGTAATGCACGATGTATGGCAGGGTTGGGGCGTTGCTAATGCATACTATATGTTTGGCGGTCAGGAAACATGGGGTGGAAAAGCAACCCACGAGGACCGGGCAATGGAATACGGATTTAAGGATTGGTGGAATACACTCGTATCCGATGCTTTAGTCAAAGACTTCAAATATAAAGATGAAGGTGGCAAGGATTATGTTGATCCGCGTGCTGCATTAACTTACTATAGCAATGGCAAACAAGGCGGCGATACAACATACTGTGACCAATGCCCTGGTGGTAAAATACTATATGATACTGTTGTAAATAAAGGTCAGATTTCGTGGCGTAAATATGAAGAGTATGAATTCAGGCCAAGTTACGGCCAGCCTGACGGGGTAATCAACAGCCAGGTTATCCGTTATGGTGATGTACTTTTAATGTTAGCTGAAAGCTACATCGAATCCAATCAAGTCAGTTCGGCATTGCCTCTGATTAATAGCGTTCGGAATCGCTCAGGCGCTTTTCAATATACTACATTAGGATCGCAAGACCAGGCACGTACTATTCTCCGTCATGAACGTCACCTTGAACTTGCCGGTGAACAAACCAGGTTCTTTGACTTAGTTCGCTGGGGCATTTTACGTCAGACCATTAATGCTGAAAAACAAGCTTCAAATGGTGTTCAGCCTATTCAGGATGATTATCATGTGCTTCTACCGATTCCCCAAAGCGAAAGAGATGCTAATCCGGTACTGAATGCTCAGGTTAATAACAATTGGAACTAAATTCTTTTAAGTGATGAAAAGCCGATCCGTTCCGGGTCGGCTTTTTTCAGCTTCTCTTCTTACAGAGTGGATGTCCCGGCAAACAACATGTTGAAAGGAAATGTTGGTAGAATGTTATATTTAAAATAACCAGGTTAACAATGCGCTGCCCCGACAATATAGCTCGCAAAGGTACCCCGCAAGAGGAACATGTTGAGCACCAATGTCAGATGTTGGGGAATTAGGTTATACCGATAAGGTTAACATAGGTGAACTGCTGATAAATGCCCTCATGCGGAGATAGCGAACGTTATTGCAAAAGCCGGGCTTATTGACCACATTTCGCCGGCAAGATTACAATTTTCATACATAGCTAAACAACAAATACATAACTCCGGCTTTTGGTGGTCAATATTGTCCGGCCAACTATGGACAAGCCCACTGTTTTTTCCAATTGGCCCCAGAGTATATTAAATTTGATTTGCCAATAGAATGATCGAGACGAAAAAAAGCACTGTTTCGTCAATGAGGCCCCAGGTAGAGTTCCCATGGGTCTTCTTTTTTATTTGTAGCATGTGAGATGAAAAGAGTTGTATAAATGTTGTAGATATTGTAAAAATGCCACTCAGTGGCATTTAACGTATTTTAAACAATTCGCTTTTGCCGTCAAGCCGTCAACGCTGCTGGTTTAAAATACTAAAGCCACGCTTTCGCATGGCTTTTTGTTTTCATTTGCGGTGCGGACGGGACTCGAACCCGCGACCCACGGCGTGACAGGCCGTTATTCTAACCAACTGAACTACCGCACCAATCGCAAAACGAGTTGCAAAATTAACCTAATTTTTAACTTCGCAAAATTATTTTCGAAAATATTATCTGTTATTTTCTTGATGACTATTTTATGAAATAAGTTATAATATTCTATTATTCAGATGTATAATGGATTGAAGAAACTGAAATTCACACCACCGTAATTCCGGTGCTCAAAAAATAAATTATGACCTGTAAAACTTAAATCCCTGGGATGTTCAAGTATGAAAACCCCATCATCTTTAATTACTCCTGCCTGTGCGACAAGGTCAGGTAACTCTTCGAGCCAGGAAAGCTCATATGGAGGATCGGCAAAAACAATGTCGTACTTAACCGAACAAGTTTTTAAATAAGCCTTCACATCAATATGGATCGGCCTTACGTTTTTAAGGTTCAGCTCCTTTAATATTTTTTTGATTCCTGAAATATGATTCATATCTTTCTCAACAAGATGAACCGTTGCGGCTCCACGCGACGCAAATTCGTAACTTATGCTTCCTGTTCCGGAAAAGAGATCCAGGACATTGATAGATTCAAAATCAATTCTGTTATTGAGGATGTTAAATAAAGCCTCCCGGGCAAAGTCAGTGGTAGGCCTTGCCTTGAAATTTGGGGGGGGATTGATCCTTCTGCCTTTGTATCTGCCTCCTATTATTCTCAATTTGCAACGTTAAAAAGATTAATAAACCGATGAAGTTCAGTATCATTAAATACATAACTGAAAGTGAAGTTGCCTGAAGGTTTTGCAAATTTTATATTCCTTATGTATAATGAGAAACTGGATGACAGATCATCATACTTTTCTGTCAGACCACTGAAATTTATTGTCTCTTCCTGTTTAATATCCAGATTCTTAAAGGTGTTAAGTACATAATAGAGTATGTCTGAGATATTCCGATAAGCGAAAGAATTACAGAATTTTAATATGTTGTTGCTGAATACAATAAGATTGAAAAAATCCCTTTCAACATGAACATGAATGTAATTGCCGATAACACTTTTTCTGGTTAAGGAAGTATGGTCCAATAAGATTTTTAAATGATGATGCGGATAAACTCCGGGATAGAAACTATTCATTACCTCGCTAATTGATTTTGATACTGAGTATACAACAAATGCATCAGGATCATTAGTCTTATCTGCCAAAACAATGTTGTACTCTTCAAGATTATGATTGAATGAGAAGTATTCGACCTTTTTACCCGGATCGTAGAGGGGTGCGGGTACAAGAGTAAACTTTGGTGAAGGCATAACATATTTCACTTTCTTGTATTGTTTGGTCAGAAAATCATCATTGCGTAACAAATCACTAATTTTATCGGCATTAAAGTACTTATTCTCTTCAGCCCCGAATGACCTTATCATGATGAACTTATTTCTTATTGAATCTAGAAGACAAAACGATAATCCATCGGGGGCAACCTGAATAGATAACTCATAGTTTTCTGTAGAGTTTATATCGAGGGTCTCGTCGAAAAGTTCAAGAAAAGGCATTTCTTAATGTTATCAAGATTGGTTATGTTTACAAACAAAAATAGGAAAAATATTCAAGCGGAAGTTTGTGATTCTGCTAAATACTAATGCGAGATACAATTATATATAATAATCTGTGTAAGAATCTGGGGAATATACCTACAGATGATCAGTCCGATGCGTTGAAAAAAATCGCCGGATATATCTGCGCTGACAATAATGATATAATATTTCTGATGACCGGCTATGCTGGTACGGGAAAAACAAGTATTATCAGCTCTGCCGTAAAAACTCTCGATCTGTTAAGAATGCGATCGGTCCTTTTGGCTCCGACAGGAAGAGCTGCAAAAGTCCTGGCATCATATTCAGGAAGGCAGGCATTTACTATTCATAAGAAGATTTACAGACAAAAATCCTCTAAAGACGGCTTTGGCAGCTTTTCTCTTGACAGGAATCTCCATAAGGATACTTTTTTTATTGTCGATGAAGCATCAATGGTATCCAACAGTTCAGGAGATTCATCGTTGTTCGGTAGCGGCAGGCTTCTGGATGACCTGATTGAATATGTATATTCGGGTACTGACTGCAAACTGATTCTTGTAGGTGATACAGCCCAGCTTCCACCTGTAGGATCAATTCTTAGTCCGGCTCTCGATCCTGTCTCTCTTGGAGGATACGGATTCAGTCTAATTTCCTGTGAGCTTAGGCAAGTTATCCGGCAAAGCGAAACATCAGGAGTTCTCATGAATGCAACCCGCGTTCGTCTGCAGGTGGCAGAAACCAACCTGGTACATCCGTCAATTGATTGCATTAACTACAAGGATACCATAAGAATAACGGGTGAAGAGCTGATTGATGAGATCTCTTCAGCATATGGAACGTGCGGTATGGAGGGCACGATAATTGTAGTTAATTCAAATAAACAAGCGAACCGGTATAACCAGGGGATACGCAACAGGATCTTTTTCAGGGAGGAAGAGATTAGTCCGGGCGATATGGTAATGGTAGTGAAGAATAACTATTATATTATTGATGATGATGAGGATGGGGCTGGATTTATCGCAAACGGAGATATTGCTGAGGTGAAAAAAATCAGGAAATATGAGGAGAGATATGGTTTCCGTTTTGCCGATATGGTGCTGAAGTTTCCCGACTATAATCTGGAAATTGAATCGAAGGTAATAATGGATGTACTCCACCTTGATACACCAGCGTTGCCAGCTGAGAAAAATAAAGAGCTTTTCCAGAACGTTATGACTGATTATCTGAATATTAAAACAAGGAGAAAACAATTTGAAGCGGTAAAAAATAATCCCTATTTTAATGCTCTTCAGATAAAATTTGCTTATGCCGTAACGTGTCATAAGGCGCAGGGCGGACAGTGGGAGAGGGTATTTATAGATCAGGGTATGTTCAACAGGAACGAGATCACTATCGATTACCTCCGCTGGCTTTATACTGCATTGACCCGGTCGACGGATAAAGTATATCTGGTGAATTTTGCGGAAGATTTTTTTGGTCCCGCTAATTCTTAACTTAATCTTTCTTCCAAAAAAAATAATTAATGCACAAAAGCCATGAAATCATACAGAAAAGAACTTTGGTTTGAAACTTCAACCCGAAGGGCATTTTTAAACATTACAGGACAAGTAGAAAAATGCCTGAATGAGAGCGGAGTTCAGGAAGGCCTGATACTGGTCAATGCAATGCATATAACAGCTAGTGTTTTTATCAATGATGATGAGTCAGGGTTACATCACGACTTTGAAGTATGGCTGGAGAAACTTGCTCCTGAAAAACCATATTCACAGTATAAACATAATGGATTTGAAGATAATGCCGATGCTCATATCAAACGTACTGTAATGGGCAGGGAAGTTGTCGTCGCCGTTACCGGTGGTAAACTTGACTTCGGTCCCTGGGAACAGATTTTCTACGGAGAGTTTGACGGGAAAAGAAGGAAAAGGGTTCTTGTAAAGATTATTGGGGAATAAAGGAAATCCATAAACCACAAAAGTCACAAAGCAGGGGCCCCCTGTCCGCTTTGCGGACTTCCCCCTAAAGGGGGACTAATTCTCACACTTTAAGAAAAGTATACTAGTAAATCGAGGATTAACCCCCCTTTCGGGGGGCAGGGGGGCGGCAAACAATTATACCAATTTCATGTCTGTAATAATATCACTGATCCTTTTATCAAGTATCTTCTCAGTTTCTTCAAATTTATCTGAGGAAGATAGAATTGTATTTACGCTGAAATAAAATTTAATTTTAGGCTCGGTACCAGACGGTCTGATTGAGATTTTCGTTCCGTCAGCAAGGAAAAACTGGAGAACATCCGATTTGATCAGATCAATACTTGTTTTTGTATCTTTAAGGATATCGTGAGAAATCTGTGTTTCATAGTCATTCATCTTAACCACCAGGCTATTGTTGATCTTTTCAGGAGGGTTATTCCGGTATCCTGTCATCATAGCTTTTATTTCATTGGCACCCTCATTCCCTTTTCTGACAATATTTATAAGTTTTTCCTTGTAGAAACCATACTTCACATAAATATCAAGAAGAAGCTCAAAAAGAGACATACCATTACTCTTTGACCAGGCAGTTGCCTCTGCAGCGAGTGCACAGGATGCAACAGCATCCTTATCTCTCACGTAATCGCCGGGCAAGAATCCATAGCTTTCTTCCCCGCCGCCGATATATTTTTTAATTCCTTCATTTTCCCTGATGAGCTCGGCAAAGAATTTAAATCCAGTTAAAACATTAAAATACTCGACATTAAAATCTTCAGCTATCCTTTCCATTAGATCGGAAGTAACGATGGTTTTAATAATGTACTCATTGCCTTTATATTTTTTTTTCTCTTTGAACTGAGAAAGGATATACCAGACAAGTATTACACCTGTCTGATTACCATTAAGCAGGATGAATTCCCCTTTTCGGTTTCTTACAGCAAGACCAAGTCTGTCAGCATCAGGATCAGTGGCCATTACCAGCTCGGCGTTTGTTTCAATTGCTTTTTTAATAGCCAGTTTAAGTGCATCCGGTTCTTCCGGATTGGGGGATTTGACCGTAGGGAAGTTGCCATCTATTACATCCTGTTCCGGCACACTGATAATGTTTTTGAACCCAAACATCTTTAGTGCCGGAGGTACAAGCGTTATCCCGGTTCCGTGAATGGGAGTATAAACGATTGGAATATCGGAGAACTTTCTTATGATCTCGGGATTAAGGCTCATCTTATGTACCTCATCCAGGAACAGGTCATCCGTCTCTTTCCCGATCATTTTAATTCTATTCTTTTTGCCAGTGAACTTTATATCATTTACTGACGTAATTTTGCGTACTTCATCTATTATCGCTTCGTCGTGAGGAGCCACTACCTGACCACCATCATTCCAGTAGGCTTTATAACCGTTGTATTCGGGCGGGTTATGTGAAGCAGTGATTACAACACCACTCTGGCATTGATAATGTCTGATTGCAAATGAAAGTTCCGGTGTAGGACGCAATGATTCAAAAAGATACACCACAAATCCGTTTGCAGAGAAAATGTTTGCAGTGGTTTCTGCAAAATAGCGGCTGTTATTACGGCAATCATATGCAATTGCTACTTTTACCCGGGAATTTCCACACTGTTTCCTTATATAATTTGACAAACCCTGGGTTGCCATTCCCAGAGTGTAGATATTCATGCTGTTAGTCCCAGCCCCCATTATGCCTCTCAGTCCTCCGGTGCCAAATTCAAGATCCTGATAAAATGAATCAATAAGCTTCTTTTCGTCTTTATCAAGCATTTCACGAACCTCTTTACGGGTCTCTTCGTTGAACTCTTTCGTAAGCCAGCTTTCGGCTTTTTTTCTGATCTCTGCTAGTGATAACATAATTGTGGTATTATTGTAACAGTTTCATACATTTAATCAGGCTTGTTCTCCAATGTGGAATTGAGAGCCCATAATTTTCCTTTATTTTAGTTTTATCCATTACAGAATATGCAGGTCTCTTTGCAGTTTGTGGGTAGTCTTTTGTAAGAACAGGAAGTATTCTGCAGGTAAGGCTTGCTTCCTTAATTATCTCACATGCAAAATCGTACCAGGTGCAAACTCCTTCATTCGAATAGTTATAGATACCGGAATTCATTGCTATCTGGTTCCTTATAACTCCTGAAATTATGCTCACGATAGCTCCGGCAAGGTCAGCTGCATAAGTGGGTGTTCCGGTCTGGTCAAAGACTACTCTTAAAGATTCTTTCTCTGCAGAATGACGGAGAATGGTTTTGACAAAATTATTTCCAAATGAAGAATATAACCATGATGTCCTTATGATCATCGATCCCTGATGAAGCAAGGCATGTTTTTCCCCTTCCAGTTTTGATCGGCCATAAGCTGATAACGGATTTGCCTGATCATCCTCGTTGTAAGGCACATTTGATTGTCCGTCATAAACATAATCGGATGATACGTGAATGAACCTGCATTCGGATCCCCTGATTACTTCTGTTATGTTTTTAACAGCAGTTCCATTTACAAGCAAAGCCTGGTCGGGCTCAGTTTCTGCTTTGTCAACAAGATTATAAGCAGCACAGTTAATTATCCAGTCAGGTTTAGACTGCTTAATAAATTCTGAGGTCTGTTCATAGCTGGTTATATCCAGTGAATCTATATCAGTAAAAACAAAATCATATCCATAGTAGTTTTTTGAAACAACCTTTAGCTCGCTTCCTAATTGGCCTTTAGCTCCTGTTATAAGAATTATTGGCATAATTGACACCTTTATTCTAAAAATTAATTTCAGCATCTCTAAAAAGAGGCTGTGAAAGATCTTTTTCACTTATAACCTGAACTGAAGACACCAGTTTCCAGTAAATGTCAAGTGAAGGGTCATTAAGGTTTATTCCCCGTTCAAACTTCGCGTTATAAACATTATCACATTTGTACTGTATTATCGCAATTTCGCTGAGAACTGAAAATCCATGCGCAAATCCATGCGGTATTAAAAGCTGATCCTTATTTTCAGAATCAAGGTCGATGCCAAACCACTTTCCAAAAGTCAAAGAGTCCTTGCGGATATCGAGAGCAACATCGAATATCTTTCCNNTGATTAAAACTTTCAAAAAAGTAGCCTCTGGTATCAGTATAAATTACAGGTTTAATTATAATAAGTCCCTTGAACCCGGTTTCAACGATTTTCATTTTCTAAACACTCTTACTTTAACCCTTCGAATATATAAATCTCTTCACTTGCAATCCTTAACAGGTATTTTCCATATTGACTATTCTTTATTGGCTGTGCCAATTCCAATAGTTGATTTTTATTAATGAATCCTCTTTTAAAAGCTATCTCTTCTATACATGATGCTTTTAATCCCTGCCTCTGTTCCAGAGTAGCAATAAAATTGGCTGCCTGCAATAAACTTTCGTAGGTACCTGTATCCAGCCATGCCATTCCTCTCCCCATAAGTTTTATATCAAGTGTATCCTCTTCAAGGTATACTCTGTTGAGATCAGTTATTTCAAGTTCACCGCGATGAGAGGGTATAAGTGATTTGGCTTTCTTAACAACTGAGTTATCATAAAAGTAGAGTCCAGTGACTGCGTAGTTTGATTTGGGTTTTATTGGTTTTTCCTCGATGCTCAAAACCTTTTTATTATTGTCAAATTCAACAACTCCATAGCGCTCGGGATCAGTTACATAATATCCAAATATACATGCGCCTTTCTTGATTTCAGCAGTTTTGAGAAGGGCGTCCCCAAATCCATGTCCGTAAAAAATATTATCACCCAGAATCATACATACTGAATCGTCACCTATAAATTCCTCACCGATTATAAATGCCTGAGCTAGTCCGTCGGGTGAGGGTTGTTCCTTGTAATTGAAATTCAATCCCAGCGATTTGCCGTCACCAAGCAGGCTCCTGAAACCGGGAAGATCCCTTGGGGTAGATATAATCAATATCTCCCTGATACCCGCAAGCATTAAAACCGATAAAGGGTAATAAATCATCGGTTTATCGTATACCGGTAACATCTGTTTTGAAATAGCACTAGTGATTGGATAAAGCCGTGACCCTGAACCTCCTGCAAGAATAATTCCTTTCATCTGTTATTATTTTAGTCTCTTTACTTTTGACTTTTTCCTTTTGTCTTTTATCTTTTATCTTTTATCTATCTTCTTCCTATTCCAAAATAGATAAATCCAAGTTTTCTGAGTTGAGCGGCATCATAAATATTTCTGCCGTCAAATATGACCTTATTTTTCATTAATTCAGCCATCCTGTTAAAATCTGGAAGATGGAATTCCGCCCATTCAGTCATCAATGCAAAAGCATCGGCATTAACCAGGGCTTCATATGGATTGGATGAGTATTCAATACGGTCTCCAAGAAGTTTTTTCGTTTCATTAATTGCTGCAGGATCATAAGCTTTAACTCTGGCCCCGGCCTTTAGAAGCTTCTCTATCAGAAAGATGGAAGAGGATTCTCTTATATCATCTGTCTTTGGTTTGAAGGATAAACCCCATATTCCAAATACCCTGTTTTTCAGATCATTATCAAAAAAACTAGCCATCTTGTTGAAAATGACATTTTTCTGGTACTCATTAGCCTTCTCAACAGCCTCGATTACATTTAACTTATAGCCTTTGTCTTTGGCGGTTCTTATAATTGCTTTAACATCCTTTGGAAAACATGAGCCTCCATACCCGGTACCGGGATAAATAAACTTACTTCCAATCCGGGAATCACTCCCGATTCCTTTCCTCACATTGTTAATATCAGCTCCAAGAATATCACATAAATTTGCTATCTCATTAATGAAACTGATACGAGTGGCAAGCATGGCATTTGCTGCATATTTTGTAATCTCTGCGGAAGCGATATCCATAAAAAGGATCGGATGATTGTTCAGAACGAACGGCATATAAAGTCTGTTCATAATCTCCCGTGTTTTTTCATTATCAATTCCAATAACAATTCTTTCAGGTTTAAGAAAATCGTCAATTGCAGCTCCTTCTTTAAGAAATTCCGGATTAGACGCCATATCGAAGGGTATTGATATCTTTCGTTTATCGAGTTCGATCTGAATGATATTGCGAATCTTTTCAGATGTTCCTACCGGGACAGTACTTTTTGTTACTACGACTATATGTTTTGTTATGATCCTTCCAATTTCTTTTGCAACATTAAGCACATGTTTCAGATCGGCCGAACCATCTTCGCCGGGAGGTGTCCCGACAGCAATAAAAATTACCTCCGATCCATCAATCCCTTCTTTTAGATCTGTCGTAAAAGAGAGTCGTTTTTTTTCAATATTGCTTCTGACCATGCCTTCAAGTCCGGGTTCATAGATAGGAATGGTCCCATCCTTTAGTTGTTTTATTTTATCAGAATCTACATCGGCACAGGTCACATTTACACCACTTTCAGCAAAACAGGCACCTGTTACCAAACCAACGTAACCTGAGCCAACTACAATAATTCTCATAAAACCTCAGATATTTTAAATAATAACTTCATCGCATTTACAAAGATAATATAACATGTTAAATACGGAAATGATTGCCCCCCAACCCCCCTAAAGGGGGGCTAATACTTTATACTCAAGTGTAATTCAGATTAATATAACAGAATAAATCCCTCTTTAGGGGGAAGTCCCGCCTCCGAGGGACGGGGGGCTCTCCCAAATATAATCCCATTTAGAGGAAAATGCACTTTGTCAGGAGAGGTGTTACCCTGCCGCCTGCCGCCAAATGATTTTATATCATAATATTATGTCGATTTTAAAAAATAGCATATCTTTGCAACCAATTTTTCATACAAAATAATGTCTAACTTATTAATTATTAGTTCTTTTAAATTAAACTTATGACTGAAAACAAAAAGAAAACAACCAAAAAGGAGGTTGTTGAAAAAAGCGAAGCCCCGGTAAAAGAGGTAAAAAGAGCAAAGGCTAAAGAAAAAAGCGAAAAACAGAATGTTTCAAACGAAACATTAACTTCAGATGAGGCCATTGCAGTTATTACAGAAGAGCTTCCGGAAGTGGAAAATGTTACTGAAGCTGTAAAGGCTAAAGATTACGGATTCGATTCTGAAATAAAGAGAGAGAAAAGACCGAAAAAGACAAAGACAGAACCGGAAGCTGAACCGGAAAAAGAAATTATAACAAAAGCTGAACCGGTAATTGCTGCTTCAGCAGAAGATTTTGATTGGGATACCTTTGAGCGTGAGGAACTACGAAATTCACCAAAGTATAAGGAGTATGAATCTCTTTATGATGAGACTCTGTCTACTGTTGCAGTTGATGAAGTAGTCATAGGCACAGTAATTCAGATGACATCACGCGAAGTCGTCATCAATATTGGCTATAAATCGGAAGGCGTTGTCAGTTTGAATGAATTCCGTTATAATCCAAATCTTAAAGTTGGTGATAAAGTTGAAGTATATGTTGAAAGTCAGGAAGATAAAAAAGGTCAGCTTCTGCTTTCTCATAAAAAAGCCCGTGCAATTAATTCATGGGACCGCGTTAATGCCTCACTGGAAAAAGACGAAATCATTACGGGTTATATCAAGTGCCGTACAAAAGGTGGAATGATCGTAGATGTTTTTGGAATTGAAGCTTTCCTCCCTGGTTCACAGATTGACGTCAAACCTATTCGCGACTATGATGTTTTTGTTGGTAAAACAATGGAATTCAAGGTTGTGAAGATTAACCAGGAGTTCAAGAACGTTGTTGTTTCTCATAAAGCTCTTATTGAAGCTGAACTGGAACAGCAAAAGAAAGAGATTATAGCAAAACTTGAAAAAGGACAGGTTCTTGAAGGAACTGTTAAAAATATAACATCTTATGGCGTATTCATAGACCTTGGAGGTGTAGATGGCCTTATTCATATTACTGATCTCTCATGGGGAAGAGTTAATCACCCCGAGGAGATTGTACAGCTCGATCAGAAACTCAATGTAGTTATTCTTGATTTCGATGATGATAAGAAGAGAATAGCTCTCGGTCTTAAACAGTTGACTTCACATCCGTGGGATTCTGTCGATCCAAACATGAATATCGGTGATAAGGTAAAGGGAAAAGTCGTTGTTATGGCCGACTATGGTGCTTTTGTTGAAATTGCACCGGGCGTTGAAGGTTTAATACACGTTTCTGAAATGTCATGGTCACAGCATCTGAGAAGTGCACAGGAATTCCTGAAAGTAGGCGACGAAATTGAAGCAGTAATTCTGACGCTTGACAGAAATGAGAGAAAAATGTCTCTCGGTATCAAACAGCTCAAAGCTGATCCATGGCAGAATATCGATGAAAAATATACCGTTGGCTCAAAACATAAAGCCAAAGTCAGGAACTTTACCAACTTCGGTGTGTTCGTTGAGATTGAGGAGGGAGTTGACGGACTTATTCATATTTCTGATTTGTCATGGACCAGGAAAATCAAGCATCCTGCCGAATTCACAGCCATCGATGCAGATATCGAAGTAGTTGTACTTGAAATTGACAAAGAAAACAGACGGCTGAGTCTTGGTCACAAACAACTGGAAGAAAATCCATGGGATGTCTTCGAGAATCTTTTTAGCATGGATTCAGTTCATGAAGGCACTGTTGTTGAAGTATTCGACAAAGGAGCCGTGATAGCTCTGCCTTATGGTGTTGAAGGATTTGTTACACCGAAACATCTCGTAAAAGAGGACGGAATGATGGCAAAAGTTGATGAAAAGTTGATGTTCAAAGTGATTGAATTTAATAAATCAGCTAAGAAAATCATCGTTTCACACAGCAGAATATTTGAAGATGAAAAGAAAGCTGCTGAGGCTCCTGTAAATAAAGCAGAACCTGCTTCACCAAAGAAAACGTCAAGGAAACAGAAAGCAAGTTCTGAAAAAACTACACTTGGCGATATCTCTCAGTTGGCTGCCTTAAAAGAAGAAATGGAAGAAAAAGAGAATAAAGCTTCCAAGAAATCGAAAAATTAATTAAATTTAGGCTATCAAATTTTAACACTATGGATTTTAATATTGAGAGCCGGAACAACAGCACTGTTATTCAGATACAGTCGGAAAAACTTGATACGCACATTGCTCCGGCACTTAAGTCGGAACTGGTGCTTGTTTCAGGAAAGGGTGAAAAAAATATCATCCTCGATCTTGAAAAATGTCAGTATTGCGACTCTTCTGGTTTGAGTGCTATATTAGTAGCCAACAGGTTATGTAAAAATGCAGGTGGTACATTTGTTCTTTGCGGACTAAATGAAGCCGTTGAACGACTTATCACTATTTCTCAGCTCGACACCGTAC
>PLML01000097.1 GCA_003141525.1 Bacteroidales bacterium | reverse complement strand
ACGTCAAGATAAAATTGTCCAGATGGCGATGCAAAAACCATGACAACAGCGCGTCGGCCAGCAGCCCTATTGATTTTGTCTCGGCAGCAGGATTAGTCATGGTACCGGAAATTTGCTAAGTTGGATTAAACCTGATCGCATAGACTTAGGGAGCTGATTACTAAGCTGTCCGGGCTGCTGAAGGCAACCGAGGACCGACCACAATTTGGTTTGCGAAGCAACCTGATATTTTATCCGGTCCGAGCTCATTGAACAATTGCCCGGCAATTGTTCAATAATTCAGCAAACCGTCAGAGTTAGCACAAGTGTTTTACTTTTTTATCTCGTTTATGAGTTTCTCGAGGGAAGGAATATCTTCCTTGATAGTTTTCCAGACTACATCCACATCAACACCCAGATAGTCGTGGATTAGCTTGTCTCGCATTCCGGACATTTCTTTCCAGGGGATTTTATAATAGGTTTGTTTAGTGTCCTGAGAGATTTTTTTTGAAGCCTCCCCAATAACCTCAATATTTCTGATAATAGCGTCTTGAACTAAATCGTTTGTCTTAAACTCCTTTAAAGAAAGTCCATTACTGAACTCACTTATTTTTCGAATGCAATCAAGAATATGGTCTATGTAGGCGAGATCGCTCTTTATCATTATAAGATGTTGATGAGGTCTTTCTTAATACTTTTTTTGATTCTCTTATTCTTTAATGCTCCTGTTGTGACTAGATCAACTTTGGTACCAAGAATTTCGGAGAGATCGTTTTCTAACTTGATAAGGGCCAACAATGAAGGAATCTTTTTGAATTCCACAAGAATATCGATATCGCTATCTTTTTTATTCTCTCCCCTGGCAAAAGACCCAAAGATGCCAACCTTTTGAGGATCGAACTTTTTCAAGCGACTCAATATTATATTTTTAACCTCAGTTGGTACCATAAGAATATTTTCTACAAATTTATTAAAAATTGATCATTCAACAAGTAGATTATTCCATTTCAGTTAGCACAAGTTGCTTTTTACTTCTGTATAAAATTGACTGGGTATGAAAATTGTCAGGATGAAACAAAATAATCGTGTTAAAACAAATTTGTCCTGAAACAGTGAGCGAAGGCAAAGTCCAGATAATGTAACAAATGATACAATTTGCACTGAAGTTTAATAAGTTACGACGGGTGGCCAATTCATTGATCCTGAGAGCTATTTGTGCTGAAGGCAACCGAGGAAACCGCGGATCGGTTGACGAGCTCAGCGATGCCAATTAATTAAATCGTCCGTGTCAGGTGCTGGTGTTTTGTTTTTTGTCAACTTATACAAGATGTGTTAGTACAATAGGATATTTATTATTTAAGTTTTAAGAATTCACCATCAATGATCATTACTTTCACACCATTTTTGCTATATGAACGATGAGAACTCAGGTCATCAGAAACCACATAAGTCATTCCCTTTTTTAGAATGGATTTATCACCGTTTTGCAATTCACTAATAAACTCTCCCTCCAGACAATGAACAATATGTCCTTTCTGGCACCAATGGTCTGCCAGATACCCTTTAGAATATTCTACAATTCTAATTCTCAATTCAGGAAATTGAACAGTTTGCCAGGAGGCAGTGCCAGTTTCTCCTTTATACTCAACTTTCGAGACTGTTGTCCAGTCGATTGTTTGAAATGGAATGTTTTTGTCAGTTTTCATGCACTAATGTTAAGTGATTATTATTTATCAAATGTATTGAAAATATCATGTTCTAAACTGTCGGTTATACTGGCGCCTGACTCGTTTTTAGGGTTAGTTTTTTAGGAGTTATATAACGTTCAGATAATGTTGAAATTAACCCCAGCGGCCCAGCGGTTTAATTGAGTTGCCGTTCTGCAAGCTGGCGGATCAGGGTTGGCCGGCCTTGCTCTGCCGTAGCGGCTACACGAAGGCGATGCAGCCCTATTGACTTTGTCTCGGCAGCAGGATTAGTCACGGTACCGATAATTTGAAAGTGAATTAAATTTGATCGCATAGACTTATGGAGCTGATTACTAAGCTGTCCGGGCTGACGCAGGCAACCGAGGACCGACCACAATTTTGTTTGCGAAGCAATTTGATATGCCTATCCGGTCCGAGCTCGGCGAAGCCAATTACCCATACCATCCGTGTTAGGTGGTCGTAGCAATGTTTAAAATAATCATTGCAGCATGCTTAGAAAAAGGATGAACTGACAAATAGTAATTATTGATTATTAGCTTGGATTTCTCCTAGCATAAATAATAAATAATATACTCAGGATGAGCAAAGGGATACCCATGGCAATTCCTGCACCACAGTCACTAGTGCATAAGAAAAAGTTATGAAAACACATCCCAAGGAACCAAATGATAAAGATTACCCCTGATGTGAGCTCGTTCTTCCATGATATGCTGTACCCAATAATGAAAATGAAAAACAGAATTATTAAGACAATATTCTCAATATCCAGGGACTTAAAATCCTTGATATTGGACACAAAATCAATAATAAATAATAAATATAGTATTGCATAAATCAAAAGCAAGATACGCAAGGTCCAGAGAAATCTGTTTTTTCTTCCCCCCTTTTTGTCAATTGCATCAGTTTTCATAGCTAATAATTAAATAATAAATTAATGATCTAATTTATAATGAATAAAACTCAAAGTCAATTTTATTTCTAATCTGGTTGGGTAGATATTTTCAGGTGATGGCAGCAATTTTTAGTCATGTTACAAGATTTGAACTGGCAAAAAAGCATCCCGATAAATCGGGACAAGTTGTGTTTTGCAGCGCAGGGACGGTCTACCCTGTGAAATAATGCCAAAGGCATTACAGCAAAGCTGTATTTCACAGGGTAAAGGGATGGGCTGCAAAACTCTTGCTTGTGCGTCGGTTGTAATTGCCAAACTGAATTACACTACGCAAAAATTGTATATAGCTTATGAAAACTACATACTATAGTTGTTCTGACACGCTTTCGCCCCGTCAGTCACATCATAAAAAGGGCTGGCAAGGAATGTAAATTGTGCAGATTCAATGTCCTTAAATAATTTATCTGATTTGCTTTACTCCTATCAAATTTTTATACAACCAGTTAAATTAAAGGAGATATTATCGTTGATTTATTTTCTGATCAGAATTCTAAGTTTAATACGAACCACAACCATTTTGTTACCTTGAGTATATCAGATATATATTTTTCAGAAATGATTTAAAGGATTATTCAGGAAATATTTTAATCATTTATCGATGAAATTTTAAAATATGTATCATCATGGAATCGGAAATTGTCATGCAAAAACCTGATGAGCTGACAAGGAAAGTTAATGCTCTTTTAGTAGCTCACAATCATGACACCAGACCTCAAAACTAATGGATTGATAAGGAAGAAACCATGAGAATCCTGAAATGTAGTGAACATACGCTACAGACAATAAGGGATTACTTGCTACGCGAGTGATCCCGCGGGGGTGGCTTTGCTTTTTAAAAAGTTAAAAACTCCTGAGTTTCCGATTGGCCATAATGAATAAACATATCCTGAAATAACTGTGAATAGGGGCATCCTTAAATATTCGAATGAATCGAAAGTTCCTTTCCCCTTGATTTCATTCTTCCTTATTTCTATTTAAATGATATGTCCAAAGTTCCCAAAGAGCATGAAATCTGGCATTTTGGAGATGAAATAGCTCTTAATATCTTTTTATATGGTTTTTACTTATTATAATTCTTTGCAAAGGCGATTAATTAAATAAGCTGTTAGCTGACAGGCTATTTTATAAATATCAAATAGGTTATTCCAATGATAATTCTATAATATCCAAAATATTTAAAGCCGTAATTCTGTACAAATCTTACAAATACTTTTACAGCTAGTAATGCTGTAATGAAAGCAATTACCAATCCGAAACATAATAAGAAAATTTCATGACCGGAAAACTCAATTGATGTCTTATATAAATCGTATCCGGATGCCACAAACATTGTTGGAACGGCAAGCAAATAAGAAAATTCAATAGCATGTTTTTTATCCAATCCATTAAAAATTCCTCCTATAATTGTTGCTGCCGCTCTTGACACTCCGGGGATCATGGAAACACTTTGAAAAAGGCCAATGAAGAAAGCATTTTTGTAGGAAATACTTTCAAGTGCAATTGTTTTGCCTTCATTCCTGCTTACCTTTTTGTCAATAAGAATTAGAATTATCCCTCCTAAAATGAGAGATACAGTAACAATTATCGGGTTGAACAAATAGGCTTTGATGTAAGGATATGCAAAAAAACCAATAATCCCGGTTGGTATGAATGCAATTCCAAGTTTCAGGTATATAGAGAATTCTTTTAAATAACGTTTGGTATAAAGCAGTACTATAGCCATTATAGCTCCAATCTGTATCGAAATCTCAAATGTTTTTACAAAAGTACCCTCAGGGATGTTCATTATACTTGAAGCTAGTATCATATGTCCCGTAGATGATATCGGAAGAAATTCTGCCAAACCTTCAATGATGGATAAAACTATTGATTGAATAAAACTCATTTTATTTTATTTTGAGAGACAGGTTATCAATTTATCCGGAAGCATTCCTTTTTAACTTCTGAATGATCCGGCCAATTATGGTGAAGGTCGCTGGCTTTACCACTTTGGAATCAAATATTTCTGTAGATTCAACACCATTCAATAGGAATTCAGTTTCAAATTACCCAGGTTTTTCAACTCCCCAATTTACTTTTTCAGCTTTGGGATACTTAACTTCAAAAGCTGATTTAGGGGCGCTGAAATTACTACTTTTTTCAACTTTTCTTGTGCTTGAACACAATAAATATCAAAAAAAACCATTCAAATTGTTAAAATGAATAGTTCTTCAGGTTATTAAATTATAATAGTTTATATATCAAGATTACTTTTGAAATCTGTAGCAAATTAGGATTATAAATTATAGTTTATTCTCGTACTTAAAAAAATGGTGAAAACAAAAACAGAATTTTTCATCATAATTATTGCTTTAACCCCATAATTGAAAATTTCGTTGCAAATTTAAACATTAAATAAACACTTAAAAAATACATAACGCTGTATAACAACGCATTACACTGGAAAGGTGAACATTTTTAAAAAAATTAATGTTCACCGGATCGTTCACCTGCGAACCGGGTTTTATTTGCTTTTTTTTGCTTTAAACTGCTTAGGGATAAAAATGAAAAAGCCTGAAACAGAGGCTATTTCAGGATTTTGCTGTAAATTGCATTTTCATTCAGCGGAGAAAAAAGTAACAGACTCTATCGAATATATAATGGTGCAAAACATAAAAATGAAAACTATTCTTGTTTTTGTCTCTACACTGGACGGGAAAGTAACCAAATGGGGCAATCCATTTGTCAGGCTCTGGTCTTCTAAAGACGATCAGCATTATTTTAATAAGTTATGGAATGATACCAGGCTTATTGTTATGGGAAGTAACACTTATAATGCTGACCCGATGAAGCCATCATCAAATCATCTTCTTGTCATAATGACTCAACATCCGTCAGAATACAGAAGAATTGAGACTTTGGGACAGTTAGAATTTACTAATGAATCGCCGGAACAGTTATTTGAACGATTTGATAAGGAAGACCAGGACCAAATGTTAATAGTGGGTGGTGCGCATATAGCCACTTCGTTTTTTAAAGAAGAATTAATTGATGAATTGTGGCTGACCATTGAGCCAAAAATTTTTGGGACAGGAGGAAGCTTTGTTTTAGAAGAAAAACTTGATATCAATCTTCAATTAATCAGCTGTGAAAGGGTAAATGTGCAGGGAACTTTGATCGCTAAATATTCAGTAATAAAGAATAAAAATATAAAACTTAAATAGTAATAAAGATCTCTCATGTACATCTTCAGGATTTTGAAAATTGAAGCTCTTCGCAGC
>PLML01000024.1 GCA_003141525.1 Bacteroidales bacterium | reverse complement strand
TCAGATAGTCTGGCTTTTCTACTCCATCCGCTGTTAAATGAAATAGTAATAATAACATTTTGTTTCACTATAATCCTTAATTTGCAGATAATCTTTTATCAATTCGTCTTATATTTGAGTATAAAATCAATTTAGAAAATGAAAACCAAACTTGAGAAAGCGATTCTTGAAACGATGAGCAAAAATCCCAATAACTGGAGAGGAATTTTCTATTTCAACCCCCAAGACCCAAGAATATTAGTTCGTAAGATTAATCCGAGATTGGGATGGTCTTACAACTGGGCGAGTCCATACTCATACATTTCATTTATTTGCATTGTTTTGATTACGGCAGCCTGTTTCATTTTTCTTAAATAAAAGTATCTGCTTTAGTATTCATCTTCTATTTTTTATTAAAATGCTTTTGTATTATCTCATACAAGAATGTCTTAATAATTGGTTTAGTAATACAATCGTTGCATCCCGCTTCTATAGCCATTTCGTTTTCATTTGAAAGTACATAGGCTGTTTGTACAACTATGACTACTTCTTTATTAAATAGCCGTATTTGTCTGGTGGCTTCATATCCATCCATTTCGGGCATTAGAAAATCCATCAGAATCAAATCGATGTCAGGGTTCTCATGGCAGGCAACAACAGCTTCAACTCCAGTTTTTGCATATAAAAATTCTTTACCGAACTTTTTAACCATTTCATAAAGGATTATTCTTAACAATTCATTATCATCGACAATTAATATTTTCAGGTTTTTAATTTGATTATCTTCTGAATTCGTCAAAAGGACATTTTTTTCTTTCGATTCAGCATTGTAAGGAATATTAAAATAAAATATTGAGCCTTTACCACACTCACTCTCTACCCAAATTTTACCTCCATGTTTTTCTACAAATTCTTTACAGAGTAATAACCCTAAGCCTGTCCCTTTTTCTTTTGCCGTACCTGTTGTTGTATGAATTTTTGAAATATCAAACAGTTTTGTTAAACTTTCAGGCTCTATTCCAATTCCATTGTCCGAAACTGATATTGTTACATTTCCAGAGTTAACCTCTGCGTTAATATTTATTGCGCCACCGTTGTTTGTAAATTTTATCGCATTCGAAACCAGATTTCGCAATACTGCTTTTAACATATCAACATCAGCAAAAACATTTATCTCGTCCGCTAAAGAATAATTGATTGTGATATTTTTTGCAACGGCATTTGGGTTAAGAATTTTAATAATATCCTTATAAATATCTGTAAAACTCAAGTTTTGTGGTTCAAAAGGAATTTTGCCAGATTGTACTCTTGACCACTTCAATAGGTCTTGAAGTAAAGTAAAAGTGTTTTGTGCTGATTGATTAATCTCATTTACAAGCTTTTCAATTTTGTCTATATTGAATTGGCGAATGTTTTCTGTTAATAAATCTGATAAACCAAGAAGTACACCCAAAGGACTTCTTAAATCATGTGCAAGAATTGATATAAAAAGGTTTTTGTCGTTATTGAGTTGAACCAATTGCTCAAGTTCTTTATTAGCAATGATTAACTCATCTGCACGTTTTCCTTTCTCTTCTTTTTGAAAGACAAGTTCCTTGTTAGCAATGATTAACTCATCTGCACGTTTTCCTTTCTCATCGTTTTGATAAGCAAGTTCTTTGTTAGCAATGATTAACTCATCTGCACGTTTTCCTTTCTCTTCGTTTTGAAAGACAAGTTCTTTATTAGCAATGACTAACTCTTCCGCCCGTTTTTCTTTCTCTTCGATATGAAAGGCAAGTTCTTCATTGGCAATGACTAACTCTGCTTGAAAAGCAAGTTCTTTGCGGGTAATGATTAACTCTGCTGCCCGTTTTATTTTCTCTTCGTTTTGAGTGGTAATTATTTTGTTAGCAGAGACTAACTCTAAGGCAAGTTCTTTGTTAGCAGTGATTAACGCTAAGGCATTTTCTTCGTTAGCAACGATTAACTCTGCTACATGTTTTCCTTTCTCATCGTTTTGAGAGGCGACTTCTTTGTTAGCAGTGACTAACTCTAAGGCATTTTCTTTGTTAGCAATGATTAACTCATCAACTTTTTTGCTTTTATCCATATCCTGTCTCGATAAAGTTGTTTTAAAATTCGGGTATATCAATCTGATGACTAATTTATAATAAGAATGCTTTCATTTGGATAATTCTGGCAATAAATCCTGTATTGCTTTATATGCAGGTAGTTTCTCATAAGTATCCATGTTTCAGAAAAAAATCGACACCTCCAAAAGGCGGGGTAAATAAATCAAATAAAAAAATGTACAAATAAATCGCTGGCTTAGTATTCATCTTCTATTTTTTATTAAAATGCTTTTGTATTATCTCATACATTAAAGTCTTATTAATTGGTTTTGAAATATAATCATTGCATCCCGCTTCTATTGCCTTTTCTCTGTCATCAGAAAATGCATAGGCTGTTTGAGCAATGATAATTACATCCGTATTAAATTGACGGATTTGACGTGTGGCTTCATTTCCATCCATTTTGGGCATTCTAATGTCCATTAAAACCAAATCGAGGTCAGGATTATTACGACAAGCTTCAACGGCTTGAACTCCCGTTATTGCATGTAAAACCTCATAACTGATTTTCTGGAGTGTTTTTGTAAGAAATGAATAAGATATTTCATCGTCTTCGACAATCAATATTTTCAGGTTTTTCATTTCAACTTCTTTATGCTCTGCGGAAACAACATTTACTATTTCTATTTTTTCTTCCGATACAGCATTGTAAGGAATGGTAAAATAAAATATTGAGCCTTTCCCTTCTTCGCTTTCCACCCATATTTCCCCACCAAGCATTTCTACATAAGATTTTGCTATGGATAAACCCAAGCCACTGCCTTCATAACCTCGGTTATGCGATTCACTACCCTGCCTGAATCTCTCAAAAATTAATTTATGCTGATTCTGGGGAATGCCAATCCCTGTATCTTTTACAAAGAATTCAAGATATCCCCCCTTTTTCTCATAGCCGAATTCTATTGAACCTTCATAAGTAAACTTAATGGCATTTTTAATAAGGTTAGCCAGCATTCCATATACTTTTTCATTGTCTGTTTTAATGATGGCTTTTTTTGCAGGCAAACTGTTTTTAAATAAAAACTGCAATCCTTTAATTTCAACTTCTGGTTTAAAGAATTTATAAGTGAATTCAATTTTCTCGTTAATATTCGTTTCCTTAATATCAACTTTCATAAGACCCGATTCAATTTTCGAAATATCAACAATGCTATTGATGGTATTGAGCATACGTGCGCCACTAATCTGGATGGTTTGAATATAATCTTGTTGATCATCACTTGATAAGTTCGGTTCTTTTAAGAGTTCGGTAAAGCCAAGAATGCCATTCATGGGAGTACGTATCTCATGACTCATATTGGTAAGAAAAGCAGATTTGAGGCGGTCGCTTTCTTCGGCTTGTTCTTTGGCTATGGTTAACTCTGTTGCCCGTTTTTCTTTCTCCTCGTTTTGAAAGACAAGTTCTTTGTTAGCAATGAGTAACTCATTTGCCCGTTTTTCTTTCTCTTCATTTTGAAAGGTAAGATCTTTGTTAGCAATGATTAATTCTTGTTCCGCCTTCTTTCGCAGGGTAATATCTTCTGCTATCCCATCATAATATATTATCTTTCCTTCCTTGTCATTGATGGCCCGTGCACTTTCGCTGACAAACAATGTTGTCCCATCCATTCTTGTCCAAGCCGATTCCAACCCTTTAACCTCACCTTCCCTTTTCAGGACATCCATAAAATGAGTCCGTTCATAAGATGGTTCAAAGCCGTCTTTCTCAAGATTCCTCTCAGAGAGCTCTTCAAAAGATGAGTAGCCTAGTAATTTCACAAGAGTAGGATTAGCCAAAATAATTTTACCATCCGGAGTTGTTCTGTAAATCCCTACTGTGCTATTTTCATATAAGCTATGGAACCGTTCTTCGCTTTCCTGTAGTGTCTTTTCCGCCTGATTCCGCTCGGTGATGTCGCGCATGCTCCCGATGACTTTTTCCGGACGTCCTTGTGCATCTAGACAGATTTTCGACGAAATAGAACATGGGACCCGTGAACCATCTTTATTTTTTAGCGTTATCTCAAAATCGGAAACACTTCCCCGTTCCTTTATTTTTGATATAAGAGCGGTTCGTTCATTGGGGTCTGAATAGAAAATATACATAGACTTTCCAATAAGTTCATCGCGTTGATATTGACCTTTTGACAGGATTTTAATAGAAGGACTGATCTCATGGATCGTTCCGTCAATTGATGTCTCATAGTACACATCCTGCATATTCTCAAAAATTCTGCGGTATTTTTCTTCACTTTTCCTAAGTGCATTATATAATTCAATCTGTTCACTTTTCTGCAGGGTCATTTCGCTGATTAATTTTGTCATATTCAGCAAATAATCCATTGTATGCATTACCTGTTTCTCAGAAATAACAGGAACCTTTTTGAGAGCCTCAAGGTAAGATTCCTTATCGAATCCATACTTAACAGCCTGTTTTAGAAACGATTCTTTATCAGGTTCCTCAAAGAAGAATTGACCGGAAAAAAGGTTAGCAATGTGTTCTCTGTTAATTATGATGGGTATAGCAACATCAACCAGTCCATTCAAACATTTATAACTGTGGTATTCTTCTCCAACAGATAATTTAGATGCTAAAACAGTGTCACTTACAGTACAATTTTTAGAAGTTTCAGGATTAGCACGATGAAATTCAGTACAAATTTGTCTCCATCCTGATTTTGATAAAATATTTCCTTCAAGATCAAGAATGGCTGTAACAAAACCAGTTGATTTATTGAAACCTTCTAATAATATGTTAACCTTTTCAAAATCAATTAGGTCAATTATTTTATTAACCATATTTAAAAAATTTTACCAGTTTTTCAAGTGTGCTAATAAATATTTATTATCTCTGATTCTCTCTAGGAAGATAATTTATAAACTTCTGCCAGGGTTTGTGTAAATTCTACCCTCACTTTCTCTGAATGCAGTACAATATCTGAAGCAGACAGGAGCAATATTATTAACCGGAAGAGTCTCATTTACAGAATCAATTGCTTACGGAATAGCAAATTACGAAATTAAATTGAATTGGAGGCCATTAGAACGATATTTTTAAAAGTTTAGATCCCCTGGTTCCATGAACAAAAAGGAGTCTGATTTCTTATTGATTGTTAATCTAATTATGTTAAGATTTTCGGGTTAAAGGATTGTTGCCAAATACCAGTAGATGAACAGGAATTACTTTATCATGATAAAGTTGTCTAGGCGGTAAAGTCCAGGTAGGCAAAAAAACATGTGTTTTGCAGCATAGGGACGGTTGCAGGGATGGGCTGCAAAACTCTTGCTTGTGTGTTGGATATCCCGGTATTATTAAACCTTACATGATAAATATCAGTAGTTCGTTTACATCAAAATGTCAGGAGTTCGTTGACGCCAAGTTGACATGCGAGTATGTTTCATTTCTTTCGAAACCCCTCTTTGATTCACTAGGAGGGGATTCCGAAAGAAATAAGCAGAATGAAATAATGTCAGTGTAAACGAACTCATGATACAATTTTTTCCTTAGAAAGTGTAAACGAACTTATGACATATTACACTTACATATAAGGGCCCGGCGGTTTGGTTTGTTGTCGTCTGTGTCAGGACTATGATTTTCATAGCACCGTCCGAGTTAGGATTAAACGTTTTGATTGATCAATTTCTAAATTCTGATCTTAGTTGTGAAAGTATATCTTGAAGAGGTTTAATTGAGTCAATTTTAAAACCTAGACCAAATCTAATTTGATGAGATATCGAATCATTTCTAATAGAAATCCATTCATCGCACCCATCGACACAAATATTACAAGAATTATAATTCAGATTTAAAAAATTGTTGAAATTGATTGAATTAAGAATGTTATTCCATTCGGTAGTTGTGGTTTGTCTTGTCTTATTAATTTCCGGTATCTGTGATTTGGCAGGAACAGAGTAAACATATTTAATCGTTGTATTTGTTATGATTAATGAATCTTCTCCAGATCCCCACCCGCACATGAATCCAGCTTTAATCACCAATGAAGTATTCTCCTTTATTGTGGGGTTATTCTCTGTTTTATTGCAGGTAATCAGAAAAAAAGAGAAGAAAATTATTAAAAGCAGATGATTCTTCATTGTGGTTAGGTCAAATTTTAATAGAAACAACAAAAATCATTCCACGATAACCATTTAGAATTACAAAATATAGATTGGAAACGGTTTTTCATGATAAGTATATCGTTGACTCACACGCCTGACACATAACTGCCTGGCGTTTTAATGAGTTCCCGTCAGCGTCAGGAGATTGCTTTTCATAGCACCGTCATTGTAAGGTTTTGAGGTTTTAAAATTG
>PLML01000076.1 GCA_003141525.1 Bacteroidales bacterium | reverse complement strand
GAATTCCGATATTGAATTCTTTTTCGAACTCCATGATTAACTCAACTGTATCAAGAGAGTCCGCACCTAAATCATTGGTGAAGCTGGCTTCCGGAGTTACTTCTGATTCGTCTACTCCAAGTTTATCAACTATTATTTCCTTTACTCTTGCGGCGATGTCCGACATAATAATAAATTTTAATTAATATTAATTTTTGAACCATGCAAAGAAATATATTTGTACCATATTTTTCAAGAGTTTTGATGTTTTTTTATTTATGAAACAGTTTAATGTGTTGATAATTAGAAAAATAATCTTACTTTAATGGATTATTAAAAATAGTTGATTAATATGCTAATTATCAAAATATGAGGAACATAGCAATTTTAGCCTCCGGCACCGGTACCAATGCTGAAAACATAATTAAATACTTTTCGAACAAAAATACTGCCAAAGTAAGCCTGGTTTTATCGAATAAGCGTCAGGCTCAGGTTCTAAAAAGGGCTGAAGCAAATAATATCCGCACTGTTTTTTTCGAACGTAAAGAATTCTATATCACTGGAAAAGTGCTCCGTTACCTTTTATTGTATAAGATAGATTTTATTGTTCTGGCCGGATTCTTATGGCTGGTGCCTGAAA
This sequence comes from Bacteroidales bacterium, assembly GCA_003141525.1. GTDB lineage: Bacteria > Bacteroidota > Bacteroidia > Bacteroidales > VadinHA17 > LD21. The sequence goes on along the minus strand of PLML01000076.1, from coordinate 6,379 downwards.
ATATAATTGAACAATATGCAGGGCGGATAGTAAATATTCACCCTGCGTTATTGCCTGCTTACGGTGGAAAGGGAATGTACGGAGAGACAGTTTATAAAGCTGTGATAGCCAGTCACGACAAAGAATCGGGCATTACAATACATTATGTCAACAAGTCGTATGATAAGGGAGATATAATTTTTCAGACCCGTTGCAAAGTTGATCCTTCTGATACACCTGATTCACTTGCTGAAAAAGTTCATGCACTTGAATATTTGCATTATCCAAAGGTTATTGAGGGACTGGTGAAAAAGTTGCCTGATTTTCTAGTTAAAGGTCCCGAGGAGACTTAAAACAACAGTCTTGATTTCTTCAAACTTTCCCTTGTTTTCCTCTGAAACCGGTTCCACTGGTGGTGCATCGACTTTTAACGGATCTACAGGTGAGCCGTTCATATAAAACCTGAAATCGAGATGAGGTCCGGTTGAAAGTCCACTCGAGCCAACATAACCAATTATATCACCCTGTTTAACAAATTTACCGGCTGAAACACCATCTCCAAACCGGCTAAGATGCAAATAACCAGTTGCATATACACTATTATGCTGGATTTTGACCATTTTGCCTGCTCCTCCTTCATCTGTAGTTGAAATAATCCTGCCATCACCAATTGCATGTACCGGAGTTCCGATGGGAGCAGCATAATCAACTCCATAATGTGGACGTATGATTCTTAGAATAGGATGCATTCTGGCTGAAGAAAAGTGCGAGCTGATTCTTGAAAACTGCAGGGGAGCTTTCAGAAATGCTTTTCTGAGACTGTTACCATCAGCATCAAAAAATGACTCTTTCTCATCCTGAATAAATGGTATAGCCGTTATTGTAGACCCAGTCCTGTCAAACTGTGCCGCATATATCTTACCGGTTCCAAGGGATTTGTTATCAATGAAAAACTCTTCATAAATAACCTTAAAACTGTCTCCTTTCTTCAATCCGAAGAAATCGACAGTCCATGCAAAAACTTCAGACAGCTCACCGACTAAAGAAGGATGCAGACCCCCATTTATCATCGCGTCCCAGAGAGAGGTCTCAATAGTAACTGATGAATATTTTATTTCACTTTTTATCTCTTTTCTGAAAGGAGTAATATTAAGTGAATCATTAAAGCTGAATACATAGCAGGTTGTGGGGTCATGTTCGTAAACAAGGTATCTGGCCCTTGCAATACTGTCTCTGTCGCAAAAAAGGATATAATTGTTCCCCGACCTGATCTTTCTTACATTAAAAACAGATCTTGAATTTTTTAAAGCCTGGTCAATCTCCTGCATGCTGACTCCGTGTTTGAGAAGGATTTCTGAAAGGAATCCGTTTCTTTTTATATGACCGGAAACCAGGTCGAATGAATCGGTCGGGATCCCGTACATAAAAACCGGACTATTAATTTGTTTACCGGCACTCGTATCTGACGCAACTGAAACAGGCTCAGGTTCAGTTTTCTCTGGATTGTTACAGGAAACTATAAGAAATAGGAGTGTAAATACGATTATGATTTTTCCTTTACAGAACATAAATTCAGGGATGTTAGTTTTTAAATACTATGTTAACGATACGGTTAGGAACTACAATTATGTTGGTAGGCGTTGAATTTCCGATCCATTTCTGTGCTCTTTCATCAGCAAGAACAATTTTAATGATTTCTTCTTTTGTGAGATTTACCGGCAATTCAATGTTAAATCTCATTTTACCATTGAAAGAGACCGGATAATTATAAGTGTCCTCTATCAGATACTCCTCATTAAAGTCCGGCCATGGTTCGAAGGCGAGAGATTTGTTATTACCAAGCATCTGCCATAATTCTTCAGCAATGTGTGGTGCGAATGGTGAAAGAATCTTAGTAAATATGCAGGCAGTATCAGTAGTAATTCTGCCCTTCTTTGTTACCAGATTTAGAAAGATCATCATCGCTGAAATGGCAGTATTAAAATGGAGATTTTCTATATCCCCTTCAACTTTTTTGATGGTCTGGTGAAGTCCCTTCAGAATCTCCGGATCTTCCATTCCCACAAAGATATTCTCCTGATTTGAAAAGAACCGGAAAGCTCTTCCGAGAAACCCGAAAACTCCTTTTACCCCTTTATCATCCCACGGCTTTGTAACATCAAGGGGTCCCATAAACATCTCATAAAGCCTTAGAGAGTCAGCCCCATATTTTGATGTAACATCATCAGGATTAACAACATTCTTAAGCGATTTTGACATCTTGGCTACGATCTGCTTCAGTTCTGCGCCAGTCTCTTTATGAAAATACTTACCTTCCCGTTCTTCAACAAAATCACCTGAGACTTTGGAACCTGATTCTGTTTCATATGCAAAAGCAAGGATCATTCCCTGGTTGAATAATCTCTGATATGGCTCGTCAGTCGATACTATTCCGAGATCAAACAATACTTTATGCCAGAACCGGCTGTATAACAGGTGAAGGACAGCGTGTTCCGCACCACCGATATACAGATCAACGGGCATCCAGTATTTTTCTTTTTCCCTGTCAAAAATCAGCTTATCATTTTTTGGGTCAATAAAACGAAGATAATACCAGCACGATCCTGCCCACTGAGGCATTGTGTTGGTTTCCCTTCTTCCTTTGCGGCCCCTTTCATCGGTTATATTCAGCCATTCATCCGAATTTGAAAGAGGCGATTCTCCTGAATCACCCGGAAGGTAATTCTCAAGCTCAGGAAGCTCAAGAGGGAGTTCAGCATCGTTCATTACAGTAACTTCGCCATCCTCCCAATGAATTACCGGGAACGGTTCGCCCCAGTATCTTTGTCTGCTGAAAAGCCAGTCGCGAATTTTGTAGTTGACTTTTGATATGCCCAGGTTTTCAGATTCAAGCCACCTAGTAATCTTTGCAATTCCGGCTTCTTTATTCAGCCCGTTTATATCGATGCCTGTTATTTTATCACATGAGTTAATGTATCTCCCGTCTTCTGTCCAGCACTCAATCCCTGCAATTATTCTTTTTTTCTGTTCTGGATCAGTAACATCCGGATCCTGGATACAGACTATAGGGAGGTTGAATTTCTGAGCAAATTCGAAATCTCTGGTATCGTGAGCAGGAACAGCCATGATTGCTCCTGTTCCATAACCTGTTAATACATAATCAGCTACCCAGATGGGAATATTCTTCTTATTAACAGGATTAATTGCATACCTGCCTGTGAAAACTCCGGTTTTTTCCTTTGCGAGGTCAGTCCTGTCAAGGTCTGATTTAAGTGATGTGGCTTTAATGTAGTTATTAACAGAGGTCTTATGTTCGTTTGTTGTAATTGTATCTGTGAGAGGATGTTCCGGCGCAATTACCATATAGGTTGCACCAAACAGTGTATCGGGCCTGGTGGTAAAAACGGTCAGATTAATATTCAGTCCATCAATTTTAAAATCAACTTCAGCTCCTGTTGAACGACCTATCCAGTTACGCTGCATATCTTTTATACCCTCAGGCCAATCGAGCTTATCGATGCCTGTAAGCAGCCTTTCAGCATAAAGAGGGATCCGAAGCATCCACTGTTTGAGATTTTTCTTTTCAACCCTGTTGCCGCATTTCTCATGGGATCCATCGTTCAGGACCTCTTCGTTTGCACAGACAGTCCGGCAGCTTGGGCACCACCATACCTGGGCATTATCGTAATATGCAAGTCTCCTGGAATTATTATATTCTACTTTTTCCTTCTCATTTAATCCTGATGGAATTGTTAATTCGGAAATTGGTCTGCCTTTTTGCAAATTGTCGTCAAACCAGGTATTATACAGACGAATGAAGATCCACTGAGTCCATTTGAAGTATTTTGGATCTGTGGTATTTATCTCCTTTTCCCAGTCATAACTGAGTCCAATATCTTTTATCTGTCTTCTGAAAGTATCGCAGTTATTCCTTGTAGTAATTGATGGATGTGTTCCGGTTTGGATGGCATACTGTTCTGCAGGCAGACCGAATGCATCCCAGCCCATCGGGTGGAGGACATTGAATCCTTTCATTCTTTTGTACCTGCTGAAAATATCTGTTGCAGTATATCCTTCAGGGTGACCCACATGCAGGCCTGCTCCTGACGGGTATGGGAACATATCGAGGATGTAGCACTTTTTCGGGTTAGTTAAATCTTCAGAGGTTTTAAAAGTTTTGTTAACCTCCCAGTACTTCTGCCACTTCTTTTCAATCTCGTGGAAATTGTAGTCCATCTTGCTCTTTACAGTGTAAGTTATTATCCGGATTATAAGTGGGCAAAAATAGAAAAACTTTGGCATATAACATTCAAAAATTTCCCTTAACCACGGAGTTTTACAGAGTAAAAAAGGAGTAACACTGCTTTATTATCCAAAAACTGCATATTTCATTGTATTTGAGAAATTTTGCTTTTGACAACTCCGTGTAACTTCGTGGAAACTTCGTGACACTCTGTGGTTAATGGATTTTATTTTAATTTTTTCAATTAGTTGTAAAACCGGGCTTTTGGTTATACTTTTGCGGTGTTGATCGGGTCCCGTAGTTCAATGGATAGAATGGCAGATTCCGGTTCTGTTGGTTGGGCGTTCGAGTCGCCCCGGGATCACACGCAGATTTTCTGCAAAATTTGCTAACAAAATGAAAAAGAGGAGATTGTAATGATCTCCTCTTCTTATTCTAGATTGGAAATATAAAAAATAGCCCTCCGATATACCACATAACATCCAAAGTCACATCCAAAGTNNGCGCATTTCAACATTGATAAAAAAACCGGATACATTTACATCGTTCAGTGGTTACCCCTTAATAAGCGGCTTCCAGTCAGCACTAGGGTAAAACTTAATGATCTTTCAGAGTGGGATGAAGAAAAAGAACAACCATTTGATTTAAATCAGAAAGATGGAAAGGGTGTAAAGATTGTTGATACCTTGGCTCGATACCGCAATGCAATGGCAGAAGCGGTAAAAGAATGTGAAGTGACACACAAAGACCTGAAACAGACATTTCATACAAAATTGTCCGGAGTTGTGATCCGTGGAGGAGCATTGGCTGTGAAACAAGCGCTGTTTTTAGAATTCTTTGATTCTAAGGTTAAGGAGTTTGAAAATAACAATAAATCTAATTTCAGGAGCTATAAAACTACATATAATAACTGTGTTGAATTCTTTGGTAAAAAGAAACCAACCTTTGATGAATTGGGAGAAGACTTTAAAGATAAGTTCATAATGTTTCTTGAAAGGACCAAGGACTACAAAATGAACACAATAAATAAACAATTCACAAATATCAAAGCCATTGTGGGCAAAGCATATAAATTGAAGCTCCACAAAAACCTTGATTTTAAGAATTTCAATACAGATAAAGAACCTGCTGTAAATATTTTCTTGACTCTCGCCGAATTAGAGAAGATCTACAACCTTAATTTTAAAAATCATCTACATCTAGACCGGACTAGAGACAGTTTTATTGTTACAAGTTTTACTGGATTAAGATTTGGTGATCTTGGAAGAGTCAGGAGTGACTTAATCAAAGGCAATTCTATCAGAATTCAAGCCCACAAGACAAATGAAGTATGTCAAATTCCTGTTCACAGATACGTTAAAGCGATTTTAGAAAAATACAAGGGAGTAATGCCTGAACAATTAAGCAACCAGAAGACTAATGAAAATATTAAAGTGATCTGCAGAGTTGCGCGTTTAAATGAGGTATATGAGAAACCATTCACCAAAGGAGGTAAGAGAAAAGCTGTGCCAGATAGATTTAAAAAGTGGCAAATGTGTTCAACACACACTGCAAGAAGGACACTCTGTACTAATCTGATCTATCAAAAAGTGTCTCCTTATGTGGTTATGAAAATCTCTGGTCATAAAACATTTGAAGCATTTGAGAAGTACATAAAATTAGATGAAAAGATGGTTTATGACAGTCTCAAAGAAATAGAAATGTTCAAACCAGTTCCAGTAGTTAAACCAGTTAAAAAGGCTTCCTCAAAGAAACCCATGGAATATTTGGATTATCCTCCTGGTGATGTTGCAACTGGGAAAGTATTGTAAATAGTCCAGCCGTATTTCAATTCCTTAGTCCTGGTCTAAACAGCAAATCCCGGATCTCTCCAGGACTTGCGCTGCATGGTGATGTGCTTTTCATAGCACCGTCCGTGTTAGGTGGTCGTAGCAATATTTTTTAGTCGTGCGGTAAGTTTATAGTTTACTTATTTGTCTATCTACAAGGTAGTATTATATTTTTCAGAAAATAATCAACATAATCAAAGGCGGGGTAAATAAATCAAATAAAAAAAGCATACGAATAAATCTCAGATTTAGTATTCATTTTCTACTTATTAAAATGCTTTAAGATTAACCCTATCAATAAGGTCATATTAATTGGTTTTGAAATATA
>PLML01000012.1 GCA_003141525.1 Bacteroidales bacterium | reverse complement strand
TCATGGCCTTAACTAAGTTGGAAAGAAGAACAAGGATCAAAATGAGGATCCGGAAAAAAATAAACGGTACTGTCGAAACACCAAGACTTGCAGTATATCGTAGCAATAAACAGATCTATGTTCAGGTTGTTGACGACCTGAATAGAGTTACTCTACTGTCGGCCTGCTCTAAAGAAAAGGAGATTGCAGCCCAGACAGGTATTAAAAAAATTGACCAGGCGAAACTCGTAGGAAAGCTTCTCGCTACCAAATGCAAAGAAAAAGGTATTGAGAAAGTAGTTTTCGACAGAAGTGGATATAAATATCATGGCAGAGTAAAATCGTTGGCTGAAGCAGCCCGCGAAGGCGGATTAAAATTCTAATGAATTATGGGAAACGGTATAAGAAAAGTTAAAACCAGCGATCTCGAACTTAAAGACAGACTTGTAAGCATCCAGAGAGTAACCAAAGTTACAAAAGGAGGACGTACATTCAGTTTTTCAGCGATTGTTGTTGTTGGAAATGAAGATGGCATTGTAGGACACGGGCTTGGCAAAGCCAGTGAAGTAACCACAGCTATTGCCAAAGGTATCGAAGATGCAAAGAAGAATCTGATAAAGGTACCTGTTATAAATGGTACTATTCCTCATGAACAGGTTGCTAAATTCGGAGGCGCTAAAGTTTTCATCAAACCGGCTTCCGAAGGTACCGGTGTGAAGGCTGGTGGTGCTATGCGTGCTGTTCTGGAGAGTGTTGGAGTGAAGAACGTGCTTGCAAAATCAAAAGGCTCTTCGAACCCCCACAACCTGGTGAAAGCTACTTTTGCAGCTCTTCTCGAAATGAGAGATGCCTTCACGGTTGCTGAGCACAGAGGTGTTACGATGGAAAAAGTTTTTAACGGTTAGTAAAGAACATTACGATGGCAAAAATTCGTATCACCCAGGTGAAAAGTAAAAATGGGAAACCTGAAAGACAGAAAAGAACTCTCGAAGCTCTGGGAATTCACAAATTGAATCATAGTGTTGAACATGAAGCTACTCCCCAGATATTAGGAATGGTAGTAAAGGTGAGACACCTGGTTAAAGTTGAAAATATTTAAGATATTAAACTTATTTACAATATAAAGTTATGGATTTGAGTAACTTAAAACCTGCAAAAGGATCAACCAAAAATAGTAAGCGTCTCGGTCGCGGACAAGGCTCCGGCAAGGGAGGAACATCAACCAGAGGACATAAAGGCGCTAAATCCAGATCAGGCTACAGCAGGAAAATCGGATTTGAAGGCGGCCAGATGCCACTCCAGAGACGTGTTCCAAAATACGGATTTAAAAATATTAACCGCAAAGAATATAAGGGTATAAACATAAGTACTCTTCAGACCCTGGCGGAAACACATAATATTGAAAAAATCGATTTTGAGGCACTTGTAATGGCCGGACTGGTTTCCAAAAATGCTTTGGTAAAAATCCTTGGAAAAGGAACTCTTGAAAGAAAACTGGAGGTTCATGCCCATGCATTCAGCAAATCAGCTGTAGAAGCAATCGAAGCTAAAAAGGGAACCGCCGTAATACTTTAATTTGATGAGACTGATTCAGACTATAAAAAATATCTTTAAGATAGAAGATCTTCGCGCAAGATTACTCTATACTTTTGGGATCATTTTATTATACAGACTGGGTAAATATGTTACCCTTCCGGGAATAGATCCGTCTCAACTGGCAAATTTGCATCGTCAAACCCAATCGGGTCTTATGGGACTTCTTGATATGTTTTCGGGTGGTGCATTTTCTCAGGCTTCAGTATTTGCTCTCGGAATTATGCCCTATATCTCAGCATCAATTGTAGTCCAGTTGCTTGGTATAGTTTTCCCGTATTTCCAGAAACTTCAGAAAGAGGGTGAAAGCGGAAGGCGTAAAATGAATCAGTATACACGTTATCTTACAATAGCAGTGCTTGTGCTTCAGGCTCCGACTTACCTTGTGAACCTGACCCATACTTTGCCAGCTTCCGCATTTATTCTTGGAGGTACCTTTTTCCAGGTATCCTCAGTAATAATTCTTACATCAGGTACAATGTTTGTAATGTGGCTCGGAGAAAAGATAACAGATAAAGGTATAGGAAACGGGATTTCTCTCATAATTATGATTGGGATCGTTGCCAGAATGCCTGCAAACTTTATTTTTGAAGTAGGGATAAGGATGAATGGCGCCGGTGGTGCTATCGGTCTTATTGTTGAGATTCTGTTTTTATTTGTTGTTGTTCTTGGAGTTATTCTTCTGGTTCAGGGTACACGCCGTGTTCCTGTCCAGTATGCAAGAAGAATTGTCGGTAATAAACAATATGGCGGCGTACGCCAGTATATACCTCTAAAGGTAAATGCTGCAGGAGTTATGCCAATCATCTTTGCACAGGCAATCATGATGTTGCCTATGATCATTGCCGGGTATACAAATTCAGGTTCAGGCTTTGTTGTGGCATTCTCAAATATGTATGGGTTCTGGTATAACCTTGTAACAGCAATCTTAATTATTGTTTTTACATATTTTTATACTGCGATTACAATAAATCCGGTGCAGATGGCAGAAGATATGAAGAAAAACGGCGGATTCATTCCCGGTATAAAACCAGGAAGAAAAACTGTTGAGTTTCTTGATACAATAATGTCACGTATTACATTCCCGGGTTCAATTTTCCTTGCAATAGTGGCAGTCATGCCATCCCTTGCAGTGAAAGCATCTGTATCACCGCAATTTGCTCAATTCTATGGAGGCACATCACTTCTCATTCTCGTCGGAGTTATTCTTGATACACTTCAACAGATTGAAAGTCACTTGCTTATGCGTCACTACGATGGTCTGATGAAATCAGGTCGGGTTAAAGGAAGATCTGGCTCTGTTACATCTATATAATTAGTTGAGCGTTCTTTGATGTTGTATTTGAAGACTGATGAAGAGGTCGGGTTGTTAAAAGAGAGCAATATGCTGGTGTCGAGAACACTTGCGGAGCTTGCTTCGATAATAAAACCTGGGGTTACCACTCTTTATCTCGATGGTATAGCCGAATCGTTTATCCGCGATAATGGAGCGACTCCGGCTTTCAAGGGATATGGTGGTTTCCCGAATACTCTCTGTACATCTGTCAACGACGAAGTAGTTCATGGTATTCCTTCCGGTTATATTCTTAAAGAGGGTGATATAATATCTGTTGATTGCGGGGTGATATTAAACGGATGGTATGGCGATAGCGCATTTACTTTCCCTGTAGGTGAGATTACCAAAGAGGTAAAACGACTGCTCGATTATACCAGGGCTTCTCTTGAGGAAGGGGTTAAGGAAGCAGTTGCAGGAAACAGGGTAGGAGACATCTCTTACGCAGTCCAGACCAAAGCGGAAAGCGGAGGATACTCTGTGGTCAGAGAGCTTGTAGGTCATGGTCTTGGAAGAAAACTGCATGAGCAGCCTGAAGTTGCTAACTGGGGAAAACAGGGAACAGGACCAAAACTGGAGAAAGGACTTGTAATCTGTATTGAACCTATGATCAATGCCGGTAAAAAGGAGACTTTGCAGATGAGTGACGGATGGACAATAAAAACGGCTGATGGTAAGCCTTCGGCGCATTTTGAATATGCTGTTGCTGTTGACAAAGGAAAAGCTGAGGTATTAACAACTTTTGAATTTATCGAAAAAGTTTTAAATAAAATGTAATCGTATGGCTAAACAACCATCAATTGAGCAAGACGGTACTATCATCGAAGCCCTTTCAAATGCTATGTTCAGGGTGGAGCTCGAAAACGGACATGTGATAACGGCACATATTTCGGGAAAGATGAGAATGCACTATATTAAGATCTTGCCAGGCGATAAGGTAAAAGTTGAAATGTCACCATATGATTTAACNNAAAGGAAGAATAACATTCAGGTATAAATAAGAAATATTAAGGTAATGAAAGTAAGAGCATCTGTAAAAAAGCGCAGTTCTGACTGTAAGATTGTCAGAAGAAAAGGTCGCATTTACGTTATTAATAAGAAAAATCCCAAGTTCAAACAGAGACAGGGATAATTTTAACTAATTTTGCAACTCATTTAAGAAAAGTTTTATATGGCACGTATTGTTGGTGT
>PLML01000124.1 GCA_003141525.1 Bacteroidales bacterium | reverse complement strand
AATCGTCGGCGAATATGATAACAATTATATGATTCTGCCCCTTTTCACCAAATCTCTTAAGAACATTATAAATTAATATCCTTCCAAAAAACAAGAAAAGAAATCCAAAGAATGGAAGTTCCGCCAGAAATAGTCTCCGAACAAGGTATAGCCGGAAGAAAAAATAAAAAACTATCATCAAATAAAAAACCGCAATTGAAGATTGCAGGTACAACAATGACAAAACCTTATAACGTTTTGTCGGGATCCCGGTACTTCTGACCAGGTACAGTATAAGAAGCCAGAAAGGTAAAATCCCGATGAAAAAGATTAATACGTGTTTATCATTAAAAAAGAAATCCCCCTTTACAAAATAATTGATGAAATATGAAGACTGAAAAGCTAACAGAATTGCTACAACATCAAGGAAACTCAATAAGAAATTAATGAGATTCCGTCTCTTCACGCCAGGATTTTTATGAAGCCTGTAATAATTAGTAAAAACATCCATAAACGAGAATGCCTTGTTTCAGGTATTTTGCGTCATTTAGAAATACTATGCTCAACGCAACGAAAGTAATAATTATTCTACAGACGGCTTGTTCTTTTGGGTGCAAAAATAAGTGAGCCCGTTAAATTCAGTTATGTCAAGAATTTTCAAACCGGTATCCTCAAGCACAAACTGAACGGTTTTCTTTGACAAAGATCTGCTTGTCTTTGAATCGATTATGCCGTATAACATATTTAAGAATGAGCTCCATGCCCCGTCATTTGACTCAGAAATATAATCTGTTTTCTCGATATGATGCAAAGATTTTCTTGAAGACAAAAAACCATTTTGTTTTTTATTGTCTGTGAAACTACCGATAAAATAACATTTATAAGGCATTACACTAAAAAGCGCCTGAAGAAAATCCTTGATATTTTTTATATTGTTTAATTGATTCAGATTTAGAACTGTTTTGACATTTTTAAGATCTTCAACTTCGAAATAATAATGACGTGAGGATGTAAGGATCAACAGGTCAGGCTTTTTTGCCAGACCTAACCACTCAAGGTAACTATAGAAGTCTTCCTGACCTTCGTCAGCTAGTTCTGCATAGATTGGATTGATTTTAGTTTTTTTTACTACCGAACCAGTATTATCAGATGACTCTTTAACTTGCTGGTTATCAATAATATTCTTATTTTTTGTTGAAGTCTTGCTTTTCATAATTCTCTTTACTGACCTTAAAATAAAAGTATAAAAGAAGTCGATTCAGATCAACATGTCTGGACCATGTTTTGATAAATGGAATGCCAAAACAGTTTGATTTTCACTGTAAAAGAGATGATTATCCAAAATATATGACTGTTAACGTATGAAAAGTCTGAATTGGTAAAAATCAATAAATACTTAAATGTTATTTTTATGGTAAATGCAGCTATTATTCAATTATGTGTTGAATTAATTATTTAATATTCAGGCTTATACATTTTCAGACAAATCTTAAAGATTCACAAATAAAAAATTAAACAGATTGACAAGTACATGAATAATTTTGACTAAACAACTTTTGGAGAAAGTTACTGTAATTGGTACCAGATTATAGGCGCTGAGATTCTGTAATTGAACTTAAAATACCTTTTATTTGTACTTATATATTGAAATTCTGTCTTATTCACATCTGAAAAGTATAATTTTGAACGATAAAAAAAAACGACCAGAACAATGCCAATAAACATTCCGAATAATCTGCCGGCAATTACCATCCTTAAGAATGAGAATATCTTTATTATGGATGAACAACGCGCATCGCATCAGGATATACGTCCTTTGCGCATTGCCTTTTGTAATCTGATGCCACTCAAAATTGTAACTGAAACCGACTTTATAAGAATTCTTTCAAATACTCCGCTTCAGATAGAACTTGACTTTTTTTATATGGATAAACACGATTCAAAAAATACATCTAAAGAGCACTTAAATATTTTTTATAAAACATTTAACCAGATTAAACACAAGCGTTTTGACGGTCTCATAATCACGGGAGCTCCTGTAGAGAATCTCGAATTTGAGCAAGTTGACTACTGGAATGATATTTCAGAGGTAATGGACTGGAGTAAAACTAACGTAACCAACACTTTGCATATATGCTGGGGGGCACAGGCAGGTTTATATCATCATTACGGGATTCAAAAATATCCGTTGGAAAAAAAATTATTCGGAGTTTTTGAACACCAGATTACAGACAATAAAATACCCTTATTCCGTGGTTTTGATGATACATTCCCCACTCCACATTCGCGATATACAGAAAACAGGATAACAGATATTCAAAGGCATCCCGATCTGACATTAGCAGCATGGTCAGAAAAAGCAGGTGTTCATGTGGTTATCTCTAAAAACAGCCGGCAGATTTTTGTTACCGGCCATTTTGAGTATAATTCAAATACACTTAAAGATGAATATGAACGTGACCTGACAAAAGGATTGGCTATTGATCTTCCGGAAAACTACTATCCTGATGATAATCCAAAAGCAAAACCTCTGGTTAGATGGCGAGCAAATGCAAATTTATTTTTTGTAAACTGGTTAAATTATTATGTCTATCAGGAAACACCATATGACTGGATATGATTTTACAGTCTTGCAGTCTTGATGTCCTGCAGATTCAAATGCTTTGATCTCTGTATAACTCCGTGAAACCGTATTAATACCCGAACAGATCTTTCAAAGGGATTTCTTTTACTTCACCCAGCTCTCTTAAGGTCTTCATATCCAGATCCTTCAGATTTCCGATAACACAGTACGTATATTTCTTCTCCTTTACGTACATGTTGAAGAAATCCTGCAGGTCTTTCATTGATGCCCTTGTGATATAATCATAAACATCTTTTCTCTGATCGTGGTTTATTCCAAGGTCCAGGTTGTTCAGGTACCTGAAAAATAAATTCTCCCTGTACAATCTTTGCGTAGATATCCTGTTAATTATAGCCTTCCTCGATGTAGTGAGAAAGTGATCACTTTCAGTAAAATTATTCAGGATTCGGTCCATTGTGCTAACGGCGGCTTTCATTTTATCTGCCTGTGTACCTACGAAGCCTATGAGGTAAAATGATTCATCGGGATATGAAGGTGTCTGATACCAGGCACTGGCAGAATAAGCTATTCCCTGTGATTCCCTCACCTCCTGGAAAACTATTGAAGCTATCGATCCGTCATAATATTGATTGAAAAGCGAAGAATGAACCTGTAATTCCGGTGAGAATGCAGCTCCTTTTGCTACCATAATAAAATTCACCTGCGACATGTCGTAATTGGCTACAAGCACCTGGTTTTTATCAGTGTTCAGTTCGGGGTAGACTTTCTTAGCCGGTATCTTTTCAACTTTGTCAGGAACAGGATGATTCTTCCTGATTACTGATTCCACTTCATCAAGGCTGAAAGGGCCACAATAGAATATCTTATGCGGATAGTTCAGCATTGACTTCACCAGACCAAGCATTTGTCCCGGATTTTGTTTTCTTATCTCCTCATTTGAAAGAACATCTGTTTGAGACGACTTACTGCCATACATTGCATAATTCATCAGGCCCGAGTACAGGATATTATCCTGGCTGAGCTTTGCATCATCTCTCTCTTTTATTATGCGTTCAGCATATTTTGCATAGGCAGCAGTATCAGGCAAAGAATTGTTAATTATTTCTTCAAGCAGCTGAACCCCCTTCTCTAGATTCCGGTTCAATCCGGAAACATAGACATAAGAGCGATTTTTACTGCTGAACACATACGTATTCAAACCATACCGGAACAATTCCTGTTTCAATTCTGTGGCAGTGTGTTTTGAAGTCCCGACATAAGGAAGAAAATTGACAGCCAGAGGCACTTTAATGTCGTTGTCTTTTCCTGAATTAATCACATAATAGGTACTGAACAACTCGGTATTATTTGTTTGGACGGTATTCAATTCGATTCCTTCCTTCAGCTGTTTATGCTTTATAGCCGTATTAAAATCAACAAAGACCGGTGCTATGGAATCGGCAGGTAATTTCTTCCATTCAGTAAAAAATTTACTCTCATCATTCCTGTTGATAGTAACTGCTGTAAGAGGAGGTTTTTGCACTTTAACAAGACCTTTGGCCTCTCCTTTTCTTTTGTAAAGAACAACATAGTTGGATTTAAATAGTTGATTCGCATAGTCAGTCAATTCCTTCTTGTTCACTTTCTCCAGCTTATCACCGAATGAGAGTATATCTTCCCAATTATTATTATATATAAATGCCTCCAGAAATGAGAAAGTTTCATACCTGTTCTGGAATTGTCTCAGGTTATTCAGGCGGTATTCATTGGCGATAGCCTCCATCATCCAATCGGGGAATTCTCCCTTTTTAAGTTTCTCTATTTCAGCTAATACCAGCTCTTTTGCCTCCTCGAGTGTTTGTTTTTCCTTGGGTGTGACATAGATGGTAATGTTGCCATACTGTGATTTCAGATCTGAATATGCATACGCAGAAAGTATTTTCTGGTCCTGTACTAAATCAATGTCAAACAAGCCTGCCTGACCATTTGAAAGGATGTTTGCCAGCAGGTAAATATATTTTTTATCAGGACTTTTTTGTCCATCGGTCCGATAACCCATAAGCAAAAATTCCGCATCGGGGCCCGATATTTCTTTCTCCACCGGGGTCATAATAGGATCTTCTTTAACAACTTTTACTTCAGGAACGGGTTTGGAAGGAATCTGACCGAATGTTTCATCGATCATCTGAATGGTCTTTCCCATATCAAGATCGCCGCTTAAGCAAATAGCCATGTTGTTTGGCACATACCATGTTTTTTTAAAATTCATAATGTTGACCTGAGAAGGATTTTTCAAATGCTCAGGATATCCGATAACGTCCCTGCCGAGAGGATTTTTTGGGAACATGGCTTTTGAGAATTGCGTGGATGCTCTCATCTGATCACGGTCCTGATACATATTAAATTCTTCATACACCGTTTCCAGTTCGGTATGAAAAAGGCGAAGGGCAATTTCTCCAAAGCGATTTTTCTCAAGGGCAAGCCAGCGCTTTAGTTCATTCGCAGGAATATCATTAATGTACGCTGTCATTTCGTTAGATGTAAAAGCATTGGTTCCTGAAGCACCAATCTCTGAAAGCATTTTGCCATACTCGCTGGGAATTGCGTATTGAGCTGCCTCAATAGAGAATTTATCAATACGTTTATAGGTATTTAGTCTTTCCATACTATCTTTTTGAGTTCTGTATAACTCAAAAAGTGCCGAAATAGAGTCAAGTAACGGTTTCTCCTTTTCCCAGTCCCTTGTTCCATAAGAACTGGTTCCCTTGAACATCAGGTGTTCAAAGTAATGAGCCAGCCCTGTGGTTGCCTCAGGGTCATTATTTGAACCAGCGCGTACACAAATCATCGTCAGGATACGGATGCAATAGTCTGGCTAAAAAAAGTTTCCGTTTGTTGTAGTTATGCCGTTACGCCGTTGTGACATCTAATTATCTGATTCCACCATACAGAAGTGCCTTAAAAAAAACGATTTAAAGTAAATAATAAAGCCAAGCTTAGTCAACAAAATTTGAGCATGATTGTTTATCCTCTATATAATACAAGAATTGAGGAATATTTAAATTATTAACCATCATTTAAAAAGTAAAATTATGATCTCGGGAAAAGTAGTTTTAGGAGCATTGGCTGGCATCGCTGCCGGTGCATTAATAGGGATCTTATTTGCTCCCGATAAAGGTTCTGATAGCAGGAATAAAATAGTTAAAACAGGAGAAGACTATTTAGATTCCATAAAGGTAAAATTCAATTCGATTCTTGACAGCATGTCAGGAAAATTTGATGGAGTAAAAGCAGATATCTCTGATATTGGCGATTCGAGGAAAAAAGAAGCTAAAAGAGACATGCAACCTTCCGTCGGTTAAAGTATTAATCAATTTATTTTTAACAGAGATTTTTTCGCAATCTCACAACGATTCATTAAAAAAAGCCTGTCACTTTCGTGCCGGGCTTTTTCATGTGTATAAACATTAATTTAAAATCCGATTGACCAGCTTCTTAAAAGAGTTCAAATAAAAAATTAATTACAATGTTATAATAATCTTAAGCAATTCCTGCTTTGATTTCCCAAGTTTATTACCCACTATTTCAATCATTTCTTTTTCCTTGCCTTCATTGAAATTTAAATCCTTATCAGTAAGATTTTTAAATTTCTTTTTCAGCTTTTCTTTTTTATCATTCCAATATCGCACTGAATTAGTTCTCATACTGCATGTTTTTAATATCCCAACCTGTTTAAAATCAATATATAAAAGCGTATTTTTACTTAGATTGAAAAATAAGACAAAGTACGTGCCAAAAAAAAGCAAAACATGAGCAGACAATTTCAACTGGTTAATCATCTGAATTACTGGCACTTTGAATAATAATGAAATTAATGACTGAAATTCTTTAAATGCATTATTTCCAATTTGAGAAAAATTAGTTGAAATTTTCTCATATATCTGGTAAAGCAGAACGTGCTGATCACGTTCTGCCAGTCAGATAACATTTCACAGCTTTCTACTGTAAAAGGTGGTCAATAAATTGTTGATCAGTCATTGTCAAACTTTCGACTTCATTAAAGTTTGTCCAATCAGGTTTTGTTCGTTTAACTCCTTCCCAGGTGTAAACGTCTGAAAATTTTCCGCCATATAATAATTTATCCATCGTATAGTACTTAAAAACGTGAACCAGATTTCCAGAATTAGAATCATATCCTATGACTGTCGAACGGATCAGAGCTGTATCAGGATTTGCCATTAGTGTCTTCAACTGTTGAAGTACATAATTGTTTTCATCACCATCCAAACGAATTTCTAAAAACCAGNNTCAATTGTTGCAGTGCAGTCAATTAAGTTTTTTCCTTTGTTGCCTACCCTTGAAGAAAGAAAAATACGTTGATCTCTGTAACGGATAAAAAAATTGTCTGTCAGTAGTATATCATTAGGCCTTTGCAAAAATTTGTATGCAAGAAAACCTCCAAAAACGGGAATAAAAGTCAACTCAAAACATGATTCAATAAAAATAATTACTTGTCCGACTCCATCTTTAGGAACAATATCGCCGTATCCAATTGTTGTGAATGTAACAGCACTAAAATAAATATAGTCCAGGAAACTGATTGTTTTACCACCTGCTGTCGACTTAAAATCTAATGAATCAAACAAAAAATATAGCAACCCGAACACTAATGTTATTGCAATATAGATTGCAACACCTATCAGAACAGCGTTCAGGATTCGATGCGATAAAAAAGACGAAACAAGATTTTGAATTTTCTTACTAAGTAGTTTTAAGTCCATAATTACTTTTATAGTTTAAGAGTTTGAAGGATGATTCCACACATGCGTAGTTTTGCTTGTGGCGTCTCTATTCATTTTTATTGATTATATCCAGCACAACGCTGTTGTCCGCATAAACCTGCCAAACCTTTATTTTATTGTCTTTTACTATAGATGTCCATGCTGCAGGAATTCTCCAGTAATTGCTATTGTTCTCATTTATCAAATTTTTATAAATCCCGCTGGCATATCCAAGAATACAGATTAATGAATCCTTTTCAAGAATCTCGTTAATCTCAATTTTATAATCAGAAAATAAAGCAAAATATTCAATCCATGCCTGTTTCATCTTCTCTTTACCAATTACTCTATTATCCTGAGAATCAATAAATAGATGATCGTCAGTCATTAAATTATAAATTTTATCAACATTTGCGTTATTAATCGCATTTACAAAATCCAAAACAATATTAGTATTCATTCGACGAGATTTCTTTCATATTATAAGTAATTATGGACAAAATTGGCATTGTTACATACATTTCTTCTTCATTTCTAAAACTAATATTCATTTCTCTCCGATATGAATTTTCTGGCTGATTCTGATTATTTTTCGACCTTCATATTTTAAACCTGCACCAACTATTAATTCTTTAAACTCTTTTGTGCAATACATCTTCACATGCCCAGGTTCTAATAATTTGTCCATTTATCCCATTTCGCTTCATTTAATTCAATGTGTTTTGATTCTTTCATGATTAATCTCTTTCTTTTTTCAATTCCAAAAACATATCGATCAATTCACATTTTATTATCAAATCATATTTAAGATCAGAATCATCAATTATTCTTGGATTAAGTTTAAAATCAAAATCAAAATTTTTCACTAACAAAAAAGCATTTACATAAGAACTGCCAATTTGAAGAATTTTATCCAACTCTGAAGTAGGCAGTCTGACCTCAAAATTCTTATATGAATAATTATCATAACAAATCATTAAAGAATTTTTTGAATCAATTGCAATTATATCATTAATAAGCACATGAAGTACCAGATACGTGGAATTCCAAATTTTCCTTTGAAGTGAATACGAATATTCCTCAAAATCTGCAGAAAGAGTATCAGGATGATATGACCTCCATTTTTTATTCAATAAGAATGATATCGTAGTATCTTTTCTTGTTACGTTAACATAATCCTTCCTTGATGATGAACGAAGCGTATTCACATGTGTGTTTTTAAATATACGAATCTTATCTTTTGCATTTGGGGTACTTCTAATGCAACCAGTCAAAAGGATAAAAGTAATTGATGTTAATGCAATTATTTTCATAATGATTTAAAATTAGAATAATCCCTGGTGTAGAACTCAGGACAGTTAAAGTTACAAAAAAGGTCGGGCATCATAATTCCGATGCATCCCTGCTTTTTTTGGTTTTGGAACATTTCTGCCTCAAAGGTAATTCCTCCTTATAGCAAATTTTAAAATTGCCATCAAACAATTTAGTTCCGCAGACAGCGAACAGAATAGCCATATTGTTTAACGCTTGGGCTACTGTAGATATCGCTGAAGGAGTTGTACAGTCGCCTGTAGTAGGCACTGAAATCAGACTGCTCAGATGAACTCCACCAACAACCATTAGAGCGAAAGTAGATGGCGTTTGAGCCTGAGATATCGAATGCTCCCGCATAGTTGCGGTAGCCACCTGGAAGTGCAGTAAAGCCGCTTCCGTTGGTTGCTCCGGTATTAGGGCTTTCCCAATGTATTATGCCTTTTTCTTTTAATTTCCCACCGGCAACTCTTTCGCCTCCCAAATAAGTTGTCATTTTTGTCCATTCTGAGTCGGTTGGTACATGCCAACCTCCGGGGCATAATTTATTTGTATTAACCGTGTACCAGTTATACAATGCTCCGAAAGCATCTTTATTAACCTTTGAGTTATTTTTATACCAGCAGTATGCTGGTGTGGTTAATGCTTCCCATGCTTTATCATCAATGACTAATGGAATAGCTTTACCATCATTATATTTAGTGGTTTTTAAATTCTCAGCCATCCAAACCTGTTTGCCAATGGTTACAGTCCTATAAACATTGCCGTCAATATCTTTTACAGTTTGTGCTTCCAGTCCAGTCAACCCTGCGCAAAACAACGGCACTACAAATATTATTACATTTTTGTACCACATATTGTTCTCCTGTTAGTTCTTGTTTTTTTCTTCATAATTCACTGTTTTAAAGCTATCAAATTTAAATTAACCAGTAGCATTATATCAGCGTAGAATTGTACTTTATTTATTCTTAATGCAACGAATAGAAATGCCATTCTGTTTACTGCTGCTGTCTCTGTAAACATCGCTGCGATAGTCACTCAGGTTTTGATACCAAGCGGTTGTTACATAAAGCTCAGTAGCTGACCACCAGTAACCGAAGCTCCCAAAACCGTTAAATGACCCATTACCGTAACGGTAGCCTCCCGCAAATGCTGAAAAACCGCTTTTGTTGTTGCTCATCTGCTCGTTACCAACGCTACCTTCTATATTATTTGTTGTCCAACCTGATGTGGATGCCATTGATTTGGATATTTCGCCTCTGTTGCCCTTGTAAGCATAACCGTTGTTTGTCAGGTAATCGGTCAAAATAGTCCATTCGGCATCGGCGGGTACATGCCAGCCTGCAGGACATATATTTCTACTGTCAATGACTGCATACCACGTGTATAATCTGCCATAAATAGCTACATTGCTCTCATTACCATCATATGCCCATTGGTATTTAGGAGTGCTTTCACTTGTTATGTCCAACGTTGCCGGACTGGTTGTTCCAATTGAATCGCCATTGCAATATTTTGTTGTTTTCAGGTTTTCTGCCATCCATACCTGTGCTCCAATGGTCACAATAGAATAAACATTGCCTTCAATATCCTTCAATGTCTGTGCGTATATTCCAGTCGTCCCTATGCAAAACAAAGTTAATGCTAAGAATTTTACAATTTTGTGATGCATTCTTCCCTGTTTTTTAGATTTTATTCTTTTCACGATTTACTGGTTTTAAGTTATCAAGATATAACTTAACTGCTAATTTGTTAATATTTCTACTACTTTTTGTATTATTAACGAAAAAGACTTTGTAAATGTTTTATCTACAAAGTCTTAATTTATAAATTAGTATGAGTGAGAAGAGTGCAGAATGTTATCTCTTTTGCTTGTCACAAGGTCCATAAATCGGTAAGTCTTACAATTGTAACCCTTTGAACCATAGTGAGTGCAATTTTGTCATCAGGCGGACTATCTTATCATCTATCAGCTGTCTGTCCTCGAACTTACGAAGTATGTTAATCTCCGCGATGGAGATAACTCGTCTGCACTTAGACGAATTTGTTTTTAATAAAGTAGTGCTTCTCATAATACAAAGATAAGATCATCCATTTCGTTATCAATTACACAATTACAAGAATAAGTTACATTATTTTCACAACAGGGCACAACAGTGCAACGGCGTAGGGGCGGAATGGCACATGGCAGAAAGAAGCAAGGCAATTAGACTATTATCTTCATAAATACTTGCACTACTTTTTGTAATGATGGCAGATTGATTATTTTTGTACTCTCGAAAATCTTATGACAGACTATTGAGAAATAATCACTCCTTCGCCATCTTTCGACAAGCTCAGGATGTGATACGGAGTGCAAAGTCCACCTTCGCTAAAGCTTCGGTGGATAATACGGGGTGTGGCGCAGTTGGTAGCGTACTACGTTCGGGACGTAGAGGCCGGAAGTTCGAGTCTTCTCACCCCGACATATATTTGCTGGTTTACAATGAGTTACGAGGTTTTATGAACTTTTTATGAACCAGCAAGATGAGAAAAAGTAAAATTTTAATGATTTTACTCAATCTCTTAACAATCATTTTGCACCTCCATCATTCAATTTGATGGAGGTGTTTTATTTCGGGGAAAATGAAATAACTAAGCTATAAAATAGCCACTAAAGTAGATTCAGTTCCCCATTTACGGTATAGAAGAGTTAAAATGCAAGTCTCTGCAAAGCTATTCCTGTCAGGGCTAATGATCTTTTCATTGCGAAAAACTGATTGAGATATACAAAATAAAAAGTGGATCTAATTTCCCATTAGAATTATCGAACACTCACATTTGTATTCATCTTGGCAAGATCAATGTAAGGTTTTTCTAGGACGAGACACCAATTGGAAAAAACAGTGGGCTTGTCCATAGTTGGCCGGACAATATTGACCACCAAAAGCCGGAGTTAAATTCTTATTAATTAGTAATGTTAGTTGTTATCTGACTGGCCAAATGTGGTCATGGTAACTGGCTTTTGCAATGTAGTTGCGGAGTTCATTGCGAAACAAAATTATAAGAGTATGTGCTATGCAAAGTCAGGAGGTTATCCCTAATAGAATAGTAATGAATCCACCTTTTTAAGGCTGTGTTTTTGGTGAGATTACCTCATTTACATCTTCCGAGAATTGAGATCAATCTATCTGCTTTAACTTCAATTTCTTTCGATTCTTTTTGCAAGTTGGTTACGAATTTATTATTGTTATATACTCCACGAACAGCTTGAAAATCAAGGTCCCTGGTTTCAACGTCCCCATCAATGCCAAATCCAAGTTTACTGCCAGAGTCAAATTCTTTTTCAGCATCCTTCAGAATCATATTATTCAGCTTAATGGCATTTGTTTTCCAGTCTGTAATGATCTGGATTAAACTATCGATCGGAATATTTTCAGGGTTATCTCCGGTTTGCTGACGAATGAGGTTAGAACACCATATCCAGGCATATTTATTATAGTTGTTATAAATTGAAGTAAGATTCTCATTTAATTCGTCAATCGACCTTATTTTGAAGGTTTTAACCGAAAGGACCAGATCATCAATTTTACTTGCAGGTGAGAACAATCCGCAAATTTCCACCCATTTACCTGTTCCATCCGTACCCTGAGCGGTCAACATATTTCTTAAATCTGTTATGCCTGAATTGTTATCCAAATCCAGGATGCGTCTAACTATCTCCTGACCAATATATAATTTCAGGGCCATTTCATAATACTTTCGGGTGGTTTTCAAAAGAAGACGATGGATGTTTATTCCTTTATAATTGATATAATCCTGTTTTTTATCGGTTTTTTCACCAAGTTCATTAAGAATGTTGATTCCATTAATTATTTTGCCAACAATATATGGGTTGAACAAATCGAAATGGATCAGATCCAGCTTATCTGGATCCCTTCTTCTGTCCCTGATTGGCCATTTATCAATGTCTCTGCGGGTACCAACGGTGAAAAGGTTCATTGCCGGGGTAAGTTCACTTTTCCCCTTTTCTTCTGAGATGTAAGAAAACGGGAAATCTGAAGAGTCGAAATTTACATAATGTTTACCCATTACTACGGTAAAAGCACCAATATGGCATGGTAGTAGCAGGTATGCAAAAGAACCTGTTTTTGATCCGCGTTCCAGAATACCCTGGTGTACCGGGCCAAGTTTGTACATATGATTGCTCTGATTTGTCCCGCTTCCAGCATTGAAAAACGAAAAGAGACTGGCAATCATCAACGTTGACTTATGGTGCGTCACTGTATAGGGTCCGGCAAAGACACTACACCCTTCCCCATGAAATGCTTCACAATTGGCAAAAAACAGAGAGTTTTCCGCTGAATATTGCTTGCCCATTTTTACGCTTTGTCCGACAAAACTTTTGTCAATAATAGTTCCACTGTCGACCTTTGAGCCGGATAGTATGATGAACTTTTTTGCAATCACCCCTTCACCTATAATTGCAGGTGCCTCTTTGCAACTGATAATGGTTCCCTCTTCAAGAAGGTTAATTCCGGAAATCCTGGCATGACTTCCAATGTTTACATCACGTATTATGAGAGTATCCTGGATCCTAGCACCTGATTCAATTCTTCCATGGTTTCTCTTTTTTGTCTCACAGTAATCACTAATTATCGCTGACAGGCTACTGGAAAACTGCTGGTCATGCCTGTAAAGTACTGCCAGATAGGCTATTTGAGATGAGAGACGGTCAAAAATCTGAAGCTCTCTTCCTCCACCTTCATTTAAAACATCTATGCTGGTGCCGTTACCAAAAGTGGATTCATCACCTGTTGTAAGAGACCCTGCATTTTCAATGACAACATTCTCCTCAATCAGGTAATTCGTGAGATTCCTAACATCAGATATATAAACATTATCATCTATTTCACAATTGCGGATACAACTGCTGTAAATTCCACATTTTTCCCCGATGCCTTGATCTGTTTCGATGCTGCCTGAAAACACACCCAGTGTTATTTTGCCATCGAACCTTGTATTATGGATGTTTCTGGCAGAAAACTGTTCTTTTACAGAAATGTCGGACCAGTTATCTGCAAAACAACCCTGAGAGACAAGGGCCCCAATCTCTGCTTCTGTTAATGATCTGTAATTCATCTTATAGGTTTAAGATTATTAGGGAAGGCTATGGGTGGAAACGTTTTCGAGATTGTTAAAATACTTGACGGTTTCGACCTGCAGCTCCATTGTTGCCGGCTCGTCGCATACCAGTACAGCTTTCTGGTGCATCTGAAGCATGGATACAGTCCACATATGGCTGATTCCGCCCTCTACAACCTCCCTTACAGCACGGGCTTTATTATAACCGGTTATAACAATCAGGACTTCCTTTGCATCCATTACGGTGCCAACACCAACTGTCAAAGCCTGTGTGGGTACTTTCCTTATGTCGCCTAAGAAGAATCTAGAATTTGCAACAATTGTATCGTAGCTTAAAGTTTTGATTCTTGTTCTTGAGGAGAGGGAAGATCCGGGTTCGTTAAAGGCAATATGACCGTCAGGACCTATTCCTCCAAGGAATAAATCTATACCTCCTGCGTTAATAATCTTTTTCTCATAATCAACACATTCTTTTTCAAGATCTTTAGCATTCCCGTTAAGAATGTTTATATTTTCCTTTGGGATATCGATATGGTTAAAGAGGTTATCATACATGAAATAATGATAGCTTTCGGTATGATCTTCAGGAAGACCTACATATTCATCCATGTTGAATGTTATCACATTTTTAAATGATACCTCTCCCTTCTTGTACCTCTTTATAAATTCCTGATACACCGGCAGTGGGGAAGATCCGGTAGGTAAACCTAACACAAACGGATTCTCTTTTGTTGGATTTGCCTTTTTGATTTTTCCGATTATATAGGTCGCGGCCCAATCGCCTACTTCTGAAGGGTCTTTTTTAATAATGATTCTCATAGCTTAGTTTTTAAATTTTATAAATAATTTGGTTTTTGGTGTCACTGTACGGTTGAAGTATTGAGTAAAATGCGGGCATCTGTAACATAGCAGCCTTTGGTTTCTTCAAGCACAATTAAAGGATTGATATCTAGTTCTTTAATTTGTGGACAATCAAGGGCCAGCTGGCTTAATCTGATGAGACATTCTCTTATTGCTGCAATATCGCGCGGTGCTTTTCCTCTAATTCCTTGAAGGATTTTATATGATCTTATTTGCTTTATCATAGAATCGGCAATTATCTCATCAATCGGGGCGACCCTTAAGCTAATATCTTTAAAAACTTCAACATACACTCCACCAAGTCCGAACATTACTATGGGTCCAAATGACGGATCTCTTTTTATCCCCAAGATCACTTCTTCCCCTGATAAGATCATTTCGCTTACCTGCATCCCTTTGATTCTTGCTTCGGGCATAATCTGCAGAACCTGCTCAATAATTGCGGAGTAGGTGTTCCTGGCCTCTTCAACTGAATTAATATTTAGTACAACCCCTTTTGCATCAGATTTGTGTATTATGTCATCTGACATTATTTTCATTACTACAGGGAATCCAATATTCAGGGCAACTAAGGCTGCTTCATCCGGCGAAGTCGCCAGTTTGCTTGAAACTACCGGGAAACCATATATTTTGAGAATGCTGACAGCTTCATCCTCGGGCAGGTAAAGGTGATTATTCTTGATGGCTTCGTTTAATATTGAGTGAACTGTTTTTGTGTCAACATCGGTATAGATACGCTGTGGATGGGGATTTATGTCGATGTCGCGGTAAAAGCGGTAAACCCTCGAAAAACTCCGGCACATCGATTCGGGGAGGATGTAATGCGGAATTTTATTTCTAAGTAAGATATCAACACCAGCAGCAACATCTGCTTCTCCCATAAAGGAAGCATAAACCGGTTTGAGATATTGTTTTGAGACTTTTACCACCTCTTTGGCTATAGTTTCGATATCTGTCATGGACTGAGGTGTCAGAATCACGAAAACTGCATCGACATCATCTTCTCTGAAGGCTCCGTTTAGTGCTATGTTGTACCTGTCGGCATGGGCATCACCAACTACATCAACAGGGTTTTTAATATTTGCGTTTGCCGGTAAACATTTTCTGAACTCCCTTGTGGTTTCCTCTGAGAACTTTGCAAGTTGGAGTCCATCGTGTATAGCTGCATCGGTAGTTAATACACCAGGACCACCAGCATTTGTAATAATGGCAACCTTATTCGATCGCGGAGCCGGTTGATATGCAAATGCTATTGCAATATTGAACATTTCTTCAATATTGTCGCAGCGGATTATTCCAGCCTGTTTAAAGGCTGCATCATATATTTCATCATTCCCGGCCAGAGATCCGGTATGTGAAGCGGCTGCTGAAGCTCCGGCTTCAGTGCGACCTGCTTTAAGGAGAAGGACAGGTTTTCCGCTCAGACTTGTAACATCGCGTGCAGCCTTCATTAATGCACGGCCATCGGTAACTTCTTCCAGATATAATAAAATGACCTTGGTTTTGTCATCTTCCATTAAATAATAGATAAGGTCAATCTCGCTTATATCGACCTTATTCCCGAAACTTATAAACTTCGAAAAGCCTATATGCTTTGCCAGTGCATAATCCAAAACTGCTGTACATAGGGCACCACTTTGCGACAGGAAGCCTATACTGCCCTGTTCAGTCATTTTACGGGCAAATGAAGCATTAAGGTTAATATTTGGATCAGTATTGATGATGCCAAGGCAGTTAGGGCCGATTATAGACATGTCGTACTTTTCGGCGATCTGTTTGAGTTGTTTTTCCCGCTCCAGTCCCTTTTCCCCGACTTCTTTGAAACCGGCCGAAATAATAACCACCCCTTTAATTCCCTTTTGTCCGCATTGTTCCAGTGCCATATGACAAACTGTGTTTGGAAAAACAATGATAGCCAGATCAACTGCGTCATTAATATCCACTACGTACTTATATGCCTTAACGGAACATATCGATTTTTCGCCCGGACTAACAGGAAATACAATACCGGTAAACTCCGTCTTA
Organism: Bacteroidales bacterium; assembly: GCA_003141525.1. Lineage (GTDB taxonomy): Bacteria > Bacteroidota > Bacteroidia > Bacteroidales > VadinHA17 > LD21. Next base: position 3,453 of record PLML01000124.1, on the reverse strand, counting down.
AGTATGTTGAATAAAATATCGTAGGGAACTGTGCCTTTTACGTTGTTAGTACCAACCACAGCAATTGATTTAGGATTAAATATCTTAACAATGTTCTGCTTGTGGATTTCTGTTCTTATAGACATTGGTTTCTTGTTAAAATTGAAATTTGCTCTTCGAAATTTCGGCTTTAGAAGGAAAGAACTACAGAAAAAATTATGACATATAAAAGAGAATATTGGCTTTCGGGGGAAAATAAGAGCAGGATCAAGTGATGTAAGTGCTTATGAAGTCAACTGCTTCCGAAACTGTTTGAACTTCCAGTGATTTTTCTTCATCCATCTCAATGTTGAATTCTTCCTGAAAGGCTGCAACCAGCCGAATACTTTGAAAGGATGATGCCCCTAAATCGAAAGAGAAGTTTGCATTATCCGATATTTCTGATTCGTCAATCTCAAGTACTTTGGCTATTACTTTTTTTATCCTGTTTTTAATTTCTTCTCTTTCCATGTTAATAATTTTTAGTTAATAGTCTCTCTTCTTATATGAAATTCTCCCTTTTTCAGGAAGTATTAAAAGGAGTTTCTTTTGAACTAATTTACTAAATTATAACATCTTAAGCAATTGAAAACTAACTTAAAAGATAATAAATATAATGAAAAAATTGGATATAATGAAAAAGCAACACATAATACCGCCATACAGTATGTTAAAAATAATTTTTATTACAAATTTATTTCAGAAATGCATAACCTGAAAACAAATTTTCATAAGTTCGATAACATAACCAAACAGGGTTTTAAAGACCGTTTAAATGAAACTGATAACTTTTTTTCTTGGAAGTGCTACTTTCTGGCAATACATTAATTCAAAAAACGATAAACCAGTTAATCACTTAAAACATGCTTTTTGTCTGATCATATTTTGGATCCATTCCTTATGGCCAGTTAACTAACTTACTTTTAAGCAACGTTAAAAGTATATTGAATTTGACGAATTAAGTTTCTTCATGTTATCAGTTGGTTCATTTCAAAATTGTAATTTTATATTTACTATCCATCAGGTTATTAATTCTAAAATTACAGCAATGAAAAAGGTAGCAGTAGGTATAGATTTGGGTGGAACAAATACAGTTTTTGGTTTTGTTGACAGGGAAGGGAATATTCTTGGAGAAGACCGGTTAACAACCACACAATACGATGAAATTGAAGTATTTGTAGNNATAAAGGAACAATAGAACATGCTGCAGGGCTTCCATGGAAAGGGATTGTACCGCTTGTGGAGATTTTTAGCAAGCACACAAAACTTAATGTAATCGTAACAAATGATGCAAATGCAGCAGCAGTAGGGGAAATGATATATGGAGGCGCCAAAGGGATGAAAAACTTTGTAGTAATTACTCTTGGAACCGGGCTGGGCAGCGGATTTGTTATTGACGGGAAACTTGTATATGGGCATGATGGGTTTGCTGGTGAAATAGGACACACAACAATACGTCCGGGTCCAGTTAACCGCGAGTGCGGATGTGGTAGAAAAGGGTGTCTCGAAACATATGTCTCGGCAACCGGACTTAAAAGGACACTTCTGAAGATAATGGCCGATAGTAATCAACCAAGTGAGTTGAGGAAGTTAAGTTTTGAAGAACTTGATTCCGAAATCATTCATGATGCAGCAAAACGAGGCGATTTTATTGCAAAACTCGCTTTCAGACATACAGGAATGATGCTCGGTTTTAAGCTTGCCGATGTAGTGGCACATACCAATCCTGAGGCAATTTTTCTTTTTGGCGGACTTGCCCTTGCCAAGGATCTGATTTTTGAACCGACAAAAGAATTCATGGAGGAAAACCTTCTAAGTATTTATAAAGGAAAGGTCAAGCTTCTGCCATCGGAGTTAAGTACTCAGAATGCAGCAGTTCTGGGAGCCAGTTCACTTGTATGGTCAGTTAAGGAACTATGATCTATAGATTAATGCATAAATTTTTATTTCAATTTTAAATACAAATCATGTAATTTGGATGATCTGATTGCTTGGAATAAACTTTCTGCTTACTTAAATTCCTTTTTTAAATAATTTAGCAATTTTGTAATTTCAAATATCCAATCTAAAATCTTTAATTCTTCAGCCTAAAATTTTTTGTGTAAATCTTTAGATCTAAATTAGTTAAAGTTTCAGATTTTACTGAAGATATATTTATAAATTCTGGAAAAAAATTTGGAATTTTTTTTGACTTGCCAATTTTCCAGGTCTTAGAAATATTTCCGGATTTTCTTTTAATCAGTATTTATATATGTAGTACCCACAGCCTATAATTGACCAGGGGGGAGGAGGTGGGACTAAAGCTGTGGATACCCTCCCCCAATATATACTTCGTACATTATGATTAACAACAAATAGAAATAAGCCATGGTAAATCAACAAGAATATAAAGTACATTCAAACTCAGGTAACAAAATTGTCTTTAAAAGATTGTCAGATAATTCTTATTATGTAAACAGTCCTTGTTTTTTGACGGTTCCTGCAAAAACAATTCAGCAAAACGGAATTTATCTAAAAGCAGAGGGTTGTCATTTTGATTCAATCAAAATTTTGAATGTCCATTTTGAAGATGGATTTATTCATTTATTAATTGAAGATTTGAAAACCAATAGCCACCAGATGCACGGATAATTTTCTCCAATAATATGACTAATAGGGTAAATTCTATTGGTTTGGGACTACTTGGAAAATGAAATGATGAAGCGGATAAAGAACTATTATAATAACGATTATTTCATGGAGTTTGACTTTTGAAAGAGATAAATCGATACCAAATAAGTAACTGGTTTTTTGGTAGTTAAATTCCGGTGGAGTTCAGAAGTGTATTTAATTAAATATCAGCCATTTAAGAAATAGTAATTATTTGGGGGGAGGATTTTTTGGTATTCTTTAATAATTCGCTTCCTTTTTCCTCTTTCATAATAGACATCAGTCTTTCTTTACTGTTTATTGGTCTTTAATTTAGGACTTCCGATTTTTTTGCCATGACTCTTGGCTTGTTGCTGGCCCAAAATAACGAGTCCCGTCCGCACCGCCCTTAAGCCTCTCAAACCCCTTGATAATCAAGGGGTTTTGTGCTTTTTGCCACAGAATCTGCCACAAAATCCGCCAAAATCTGCCACAAATTTTTCTCTCAATGTTCGTATTTAAGAATGATGAGAATCATTTGTAAAAATACTTTGAGATAAGCTATATATCAATTACTTAATTGCAATTTACTATAATTTTTTATAAAAATTAATATAACTGGCCAATTTTAGTCAATATGAACGGCTTTTATGATTCAACCTATAGATAGCTAAGTGCATTGATCTCTACACCTAGTTAACAGTCCCTTCAGGTTCACTTTTAAAAAAACAGAAACCATTGTAAATAAAGATATTACAAGGGTTTTTTGTTTTCTCAAAATTCAAATTACACCTAATAATGTCATTT
>PLML01000050.1:13125-20820 GCA_003141525.1 Bacteroidales bacterium | reverse complement strand
AAAACAAGAGCCCCAAAATTCTCTGCAGCCTTGATTTTTGCTCACAATTTTAATTATTTTTTCAGGGTGTTCGCGAGCTCGCCCTTCGGGCTCGGTTCTTTGGTTACTTTCTTTTTATCAAGAAAAAGAAAGTAACATATGTTTTGGGGCAAGCAAAAGAACCGACCGAAGGGAGCTCGGCGAAGCCAAATGAACAAATTAAATTATGAAAAGTCAAATCCTGAAATATAAGCCGGTGCATTATAAAAATACTCCTTCTCCTTTTCAGACAGATTTATAAACCTGGAATATACCAATCCTGGTTTTGCATTCAGCATCCTGTTTAATGCTCCCATTTTTACAACGGTTCTCATTTTGTCATAGAGTTGACTATGGTCGTCGAGCCACGTCAGACCGGTATTAAACCCTTCTGCAGCACAGACTGACTCAAAGAGTTTTCCCAACAGATCTTCACGTCCCTTTCTGCAATAAATTGCATCGAAAACCAGGTATCTGAATTCTCCGGGCCGGAATAATCTCCGGAAATAAGGTGTTTTAGACAGAACTTTCATCATTACCCAACCCCAGACTCCAGGAATATCGTATACCTTATAAACCGAAGGAATTGTAGTGACTCCTGCAATTATTTCGTTTCCTTCTTTTAAAATGTAATACTTGTCTCCGAAAAAAGCATAGTCAGTGCTGAAAAATGAATAATCATTATAATATTCCAGCAAAAGTGATTTCATTTCTGGTTTTTCTTCATCCCTTAACCTGGAAACACGTTTATCGGACTTGGGTGAAAATCTGCTGAATGCCACTGTAAGGAATGATCTTATATACTCGTATCCTGCCTGATGGACAAGGTTTTTAGACCTTTCATTCATGCTTTCAAGAAAGGCGTACATAACGTGTTTGTCTCCTTCAAATACATCATGAAGATCCAGTAAATGCGGTTTACTGAAAATTTCAAGAGTTTTTTGTTTGAAACTGTCGTCTTTTTCGTGCTTTATCAGCTCTTTTCTGCGTTTTCTCCAACCGGAATCAGATTGATAGGTTGACTGAAAAGCAAGGTACCGGAGATATGAAGAAGGGAATTGCAGGTTTCCTTGTCCTGAGACACGGTAACATGAGCCAACTGTACCGGTTATCTGGTTTTTCTTATAAAGAGAGACAAATCTGATCTGATCCTTGTATGCAGCAATACGCGGCGCTATATTCTGCAATGAAAATCTTAAGCCCCCTTCAGAACCCTGTACAGCATGATTGAGGATGCCTAAAATACCCTCATTCGCATAATCAGAAACTCTTACTTCAAGTCCTTTGTAATCAAATAACTTTTTTTCAAACATATAGGTTTCACAAATAAATCGCAAGATATGAAATATGGTGTAATGGCGCAAAGGCATAACGGCCCAAAGGCAAAAGAAAAAAGACGCACGACTCAGATAACAGTGAGTAAATAGCATGTTTTACCATTGTGCTGAACCGTTGTGCCGTTATATCTTTATATGGTCAGGAGATAGACTGTAAAAGCGCTGTTGAGATTAGCAGATCTTCAGGGTTGGTAATCTTAATGTTTTCACGATTGCCCTCAATAAGGTTGATTTTTTCACCTGTCTTTTCAAGAACAGTCGCATCGTCAGTAAAATCAGGATTGTATTCCTGCAGATATGCATTCTTGATTAGTCCGGCATTAAACACCTGAGGTGTTTGTATCTGTTTCACATGAAACCTGTTAACAGGAAGGCTTCCATGTTCTGTCATTATTCTCAGAGATTCGGTCGGAGAAATTGCCGGTATTGCATTGCCTAGTTTTTCTGCAGTATCAAAACATCTTTTAATTGTATCGATACTCACAAAAGGTCTGACTCCGTCGTGAATGGCTACCAAACCAGAGTTGCTTACAAACTTAAGCCCGTTCCTGACAGAAAAGAACCGGTTGGAACCCCCTTTAACAAGAGTGTGCAGAATTGAAAATGAATGTTTTTTTTGCAGATCAATCCAAAAACGGAGCTGGTTTTCAGGTAGTACTGTTATGATCTCTATTGCATCATTGTATGATTTAAATCTTTCAATTGTGTGCATAAGAACCGGCCTCCCGGCAAGTTCCAGAAACTGTTTTGGAATCTCCGCTCCCATCCGTTTGCCGCTTCCTCCTGCTACAATTACTGCATACAGCTCCATAAAACAGATACTATTCTTTGGTATAGAGAAATCTTTTTATGCTCCTCTTGGGTGTTTTTGCAAATTCTTCGGAATGTATTTTGAATTTACTTACGGCCATAAATTCAGGCAGCCTTTCATTCACCTCTTTTTTTGTATTATCCAAATATTCAATAAGCTGCTCTTCTGATATATTGTCCCTTTTCATCATTTCATAATCGGGAAAAACCAATGCAATCAACTTATTATCCACTGAAATCACTACCGATTCAACTATATAATCTTTATTATTTATGACTGCCTCGATTTCCTCAGGATAAATATTTTGACCCGATGGCCCGAGTATCATACTTTTGCTTCTACCTTTAATGAAAATATTGCCATCTTTATCAATAACGCCAAGATCACCGGTATGCATCCAGCCATTATCATCAAACATCTCCCGTGTTGCTTTTTCATTTTTATAATAACCTGTCATCACATTCTCTCCCCTCAGAATAATCTCTCCGACAACATTTTCCGGATCAGGAGAATCAATAGTAACTTCCAGTGTATCAACTGCTCTTCCTGATGCACCAAGCTTAGTAGTGTCCCAGGATGCATAACTTATTAGCGGCCCGCATTCTGTCATCCCGTATCCGACAGAAAATTTGAATTTTAATTTTTTAAAGAATTTCTCAGCATCAGGATTAAAGGCAGCTCCCCCGATAACTATTTCCTTAAACTCTCCTCCAAACGTTTCAGTGAGTTTCTCATTTATCTTTTTATAAAGTATTTTATTCAGCAGAGGAATAGCAAGTAAAATTTTCATGTGTGGCTTACCAATAACCGGTAACAACTGTTTCTTAAATATTTTTTCAATTACAAGAGGAACTGAAAGAATAAGTCTGGGCTTTATCTCTTTAAATGCCTGAATTATGATTTGTGGCGATGGAGTTTTTGATAAAATTGTAATATGACAACCATATGTAAACGGAAAAAGGAATTCAAATGCACATCCATAGGTATGTGCAAGAGGAAGGAATGACACAACAGGATCTCCTGATTTTAATGGCATGTTATTCTGGGCATACCTTATGTTGGCAGCAAGGCTGTTATGAGTTATCATTACTCCCTTTGAAAACCCTGTAGTGCCGGAAGTATAGCTGATCACAGCAAGATGATCATTTGATATATCAGAGAATTTAATATCTTCCTTCTTCAGCTCAGGAAATGAATTTGAATATTTCTCCTCAAGGGAAGAAAAACTTTCTTTAATTGCCTGGTCCCCTGAAATTATCATTCTAAAGTCATCAAGAGAAAATACTCCGATAATTTCAGGCATTTTTGTGAGATCCAGAAGATCATAGATTTTATCATCAACGAAAAGAAGCTTCGAATCAGAATGGTTAATTATATTAGTAAGATCGTCGGGTTTGAAATCAGGAAGAATCGGCACAATAACAGCTCCGTAAGTTACTGCTGCCAGATAGATAATGCACCAATTTGAGGAATTCCGTCCAACCAGGGCAATTTTATCCCCCTCTTTTATTCCCGATCCTTTAAAGAGAATATGAAGTTTAAGGATCTTTCCGGTTATTTCCCTGTACGAGTATCCTTTTTCTTTATAATTCGACAAAGCCTCAATCTCCCAGTTTTGTTTGATACTCTGTTCAATATACCCGATTAACCGTTCCTGAATCATAGTTCTGGGTTTTAAATAAAATACATAACAAGAATAGCCACAATAGAAAGAATATTTACAACCGTAAAAAAGTAATTATATCCTTCTCTTTTCTTGCTGAACTGACCAAGTTTCCGGGCAAATATACCTATGGTCGGAACAAAAAGTACAACGAGGAATGCAAAAAATTCAATGCCGTAGAATACTGTTTCCAGTCCGCCTTTCACAAGTGCCGAGAGATAGATTACTATAAGAAGAACCAATAAATAAAGCAGATAACTAATTTTTAGAAGAAGCGTGGATACGAGCCTGCGTTTATGAAGCTCATGCGGTTTAAGATAAGCATAAGCAAGTGCAAAAACTATAATTATAAAAACAACCCCTAGAATATGATTCAGCACTGAAGGGAAATTGGCCATTTCCACAGGTATTAATTTATTAATCACGATTCATTATTTGTCCATACGAGTGAACTTGCGCCAAGAACTGCTGCATTCTGAGTACTTAACTGCGAAGGAAGAAGCTTCACCTTTCCTTTGTAAATACTGAGAAGGTTTTCTTCCATATATTCTTTCGCCGGCTCAAAAATCAGATCCTTGGCGAGGGCGAGTCCGCCAAAAAGAAAAATTGCTTCAGGGTTGGTATGTGCCACAACATCTGCAAGTTTGAAGCCTAGCATTCTGCCTGTATGCGTAAATGCTCTCTTTGCAATATAATCGCCGCGTTTTGCTGCATCATGTATGATTTCGGCATCAAGTTCTTCAAAACTCAATTTCCTCAACTCACTGGGTTCATTGCTGTCAGCCATTATCTTCAGAAGAGATCTTTTGAGTCCGCTGGCAGAGACATATGTTTCAAGACAACCTTTTCTGCCGCATCCGCAATCGCGGTTTGACGGACCCGGCCGGATTGCAGTATGTCCGATTTCTCCGGCAAAACCATCATGTCCGTATACCAGTTTCCCGTCAATTACAAATCCGCTTCCAAGGCCGGTACCAAGCGTAATAACGACAAAGTTTTTCATCCCTTTGGCACCTCCATATATCATCTCTCCGACAGCTGCTGCATTAGCATCGTTAGTTACAATCACAGGAAGGTCCGTATGTCTGTTAAAAATTTCAGCAAGAGGGACAATTCCTTTCCAGGGAAGGCCGGCGGCATGTTCTATTGTTCCTTTATTTATATTTCCCATAGGGGCCCCAATTCCGAATCCTATTACTTCGGACCCATTCCCAATCTTTTGGGATGTAACCTGTATTTTTTCGTATAATGCAGCTACAAAAACTTCAATTTCATCATAATTTGTGGTTTTTAATCTGTCTTCCCCAAGAATGTTACCTTTCCTGTCGACAAAACCAAATACGGTATTTGTACCTCCGATGTCTATACCAACTGCTACCTCTTTTTTTGCCATGTCTGATAATTACTTATGATTTTCCCAACCAAGATATAACTTTTTTGACTTAGTCAGAAATATTTAGATCAGGTTTATTTTCAAGGCCCGGGCTCAGGGCTCAGGGCCAATTCACAAAATAGGTTTGCCCTGCGCTCTGTGCTCCATGCTCTGTGCTTTATTCCGGAATATACTCATTCCCTACTTTTCGTGCCCTGGTTGGTTTATCCAGATCAATCCCAAGAGAGATTCCTGTTTCCACAAGAATATTCCATCCTGCTGCAAGCTGAACATATTCTGCATATTGACCACCATCAGGAATAATAATTGTCGGGAACATGGTTCTTTTGGATGATACTGCAATGATATTCATTCCCACACCTTGCACAAGGCACTGATTAAATTTCTCCATCTCAGCAGCAAATGGTTCAATCCATATCAGAACTTCATTTTTGTCCATCACCTCCTCAATGCCATGAACAGCAAAAGTTCCCTCGAGAAATGCTGATTTTTTCCTGGTGATCTCATTGGTCTTCAGCGCCAGTTCTTCAGCGACACCATTATTTCTTCCTGCAAAATATATTGTGCTTGCTTTCCTGATTATTCCAGTTATAGACGGATCAATTTTTAATGTCAGAGCCTCTGCTGTTTTATCTGCCAGATCTTTAAGCCCTTCCATTTTTTCACCATTCACAATCCTGAGCAATGAGTCATAAAAAAGCCCCTGCTCAATCACTGACTTGGTAGCTGCAACCGCGTTTTCTTTCCCACAGATTAATATATGTGTATCTGAGGCAATTTCTTCCAGTTTAGTTTTCGGATTTGCAGTAAGACCGAAAACCGCCGTATGTTTCTGTTTTTTAAGCAAGGTTGTCAGACGGACTACTTCTTTTGTCTGCCCTGAGTTAGAAGCAGCAAAAACTGCATAGTCTTTCAGATTATACTCTTCAGCCTGTGTACAACCTTCAGTTACAACAGGCAGGGTCAATCCTTTTTTATGAGATGCATAAATTGCTCTTTTGGCAGGAAAAATCCTGCTGCTCCCCTCTCCTGTAAGAAATAATCCTTTATGCTTCCTGACAGCTTCCGCAAATCTGGCCGCAGCTTCAGGTTTGAAGGATTTAATTATCTCCGGCGTTTCCATCATCTCCCTAACAAGGGCATACTTATTATACTTTTCCTCTGATAGTTTCATAATTATTATATTTTATTTTATTAGAAATTCTGAAAGATCATTCTGAACCTGGGTTTCTTTCTGGAAACCTCCTCCAAGATGCTGCCAATACACCTCAGCATATTCAACCCCCGCCATTTTGCCATAGTTGCGGTTTCCTTCAAGCACATATCCGAAGAAATCGTTCATTTTATGCATATGCTGCATTAACTCAATCTGCGAGATATGATAACCGAGCATTTTTTTCTTTGTCTCAATAGCTGATTTTATATCGACAAAAAAATGGGGCGGGACAATCTGAGATCCCAGCGGATCTGATAAGGTCAGCGGGGAGGTATGATACAGCAACGGTGTGATTTCAAGAGCTTTTTCTTTGACCGGAACCGTTCCGAGAGAAGAGACCATCGCTGCCGTTTCAACAATATTGGCTGTTGTCCGGTGATCAGAATGATAATCAGAAGGAAGATGCGTGAATATGATACCCGCCTTAACCTTTCTCATCAGAGATATTGCTTTCAACCTCAACTCCTTAGTATCAAAAAGAAATCCATCGGTTCCTCCAAGCATATAGTACTCAGCATCCAGAACGGAAGCTGCTTTTTTTGCCTCCTCAATACGAAGCTTCGCTGTTTCCTCCATTGTCATATTACAACCACCAAGGTCTCCTGCCGTCATAGTGGCTATAACGATTTTATAGCCTTTGTCTTTTAGTAGTTTCAAGACTCCTGCGTTCCACGCTTCCGCATCATCGGGATGAGCATGAAAAGAAAGTGCAACTTTATTAAATTCGTTGGTCATGTTTTATCTATTTTACTTTTTTGCAAATATTTTTTCGAGCTGTACAAATTCAGGCAGCTCTCCTGCAAGTGGTTTTATATAATCGATGAATTTTTGAGATACATGATTTCCTTCGGAATTAAAAAACTCCGGCGACATAGGTTTTGCTGAAACAGCAACTTCCTTTAACGCGACTTTTCCAAATTCAATTGTATATGGGTTGTTCGAAGTTCTTTTAATACTTACCATAAATCCTGATTCTCCTTTCTCTGCCAGTTTAATTGCTTCGACTCCACAGCGATAAGCCTCATCGAGATCAACCGCTGATGATCTTACGAAATCGCACATTATCAAGGACTCCGTGATTTGAAATTCACCCCTGTAACCAAATTCACTTGTAATCATCCGGTGAAGGCTTAATGCAACACTTGATCCACCCATAGCTCCGAACTCAGTATTATTAAATTTATCTTTTGCAGTCGCAGAACTTACCGGAGTGCCATCAGAATATTTCAATCCTTCTCCGCAGACAATAGAAACCCA
>PLML01000050.1:0-13058 GCA_003141525.1 Bacteroidales bacterium | reverse complement strand
GTATGATCTGTTCCGAACAGATCATTATCAACAGTTTTAGGAATTCCGATACCTGTAAGTTCGTATTTTTCTTTCCTGCAGTAGGTTTCAACCCGATGGATAGTGTCCATGGTGTCGTTTCCTCCAATAAGAAAGAAATATCTTACATCGTATTTCTTAAGCACATTAAGAATAAGAGAAAGATCTTTCTCCTGGACCTTGTGACGCGATGAGCCCAGCGCTGAGGAAGGTGTATGTCTTAGTCCTTCAATTATTTTTCGTGGTTGCCGGCCAAGATCATAAATCCATTCCTGCATGAATCCTTCAATGCCAAAGCGCATCCCGTAAATCTCTTTAATGAAAGCTGATGATAAAGCTGTTTCAATTACTCCTGCAAGACTGGAGTTTATAACCGACGTCGGTCCTCCTGATTGCCCGATGAGTGCATTACCTTTAATCATATTATTAACTTTTTATACNNTGCATTACCTTTAATCATATTTTTAGTATTTTATACGAATTTTAATAATCCAAAATGTTCAGGTTGATGGTAATCCGGTTTTTCAGTGCCAACCGGATTCCATGTTACATAATGAGGAACTGTAAGCTTATCGCCGCACTTATAAAAATTCGCCCTGAAGATTTTATCTTTCAGATCTTTTACCTCATGACGGAAAAAAACTTCAAAAGGAATAGCTATGGTAATAGTCCACGAATATTCCCCCTCCTTCTCTTTGACCGGTTTTGTTCCTGCAGTTGTAAGCCTTCTTATTTTTGAAATGATTTCGGGTCTGACTTTTTTGCTGCTTTTCCGGTCAGTACCGATTCCGAGCAGACAGGTCCCGATTGCATTAAACTCCATGTTATAATAAATCCCGTCGTCCTCAGGTGAAACAAAAAATTCAACGCACGAATCTTCACAAACCATCTCATTTGTATCAGTTTTTTCAGCCTTGAAATAATTTTCACTAATATAGTACTTCAGGAATATTTCATGGTCGCTGTATGCAATTGACAAGGCTACATCAGGTTTATAATTATAGCCTTTCCAGTTAATAGTATCGATCATGAGCCGCCCTTTCTGTTTGTCCAGCATGGTTGAAATTTCTTCCAGCGGCGGAAAATCAGATTTTAGTTCTGCTTTTTGTACTTCTGCGATTTTCATATCCTTACTGCGTTTTACTTCGGAACTTAAAGAACCAAATTTAATACAAATATTTATTCATTCCTAAATATCCATTTTACTTTAATTGAAGATCCTCACTGCAAGCCTTGCGGAATCTTCTATCCCTTTTACTAATCCCGTGGCAAGCAACGGTGAATGATTTCGTGGAAATTCATTCCAGGAAGATGCAGCTTATGTCCGGGTTTCTATTTCCCTTTCTTAATCTCGCGCAATTTCGGATCCTTAAAGTTTTTTACGCTTATATCCCATGTCTGATCTAAATAAAAACCAGTTTTTAATTCAATTTCGGAAGAGTATTTAGAATCTGGTCCAGGATAATAAGAGACCGGTTCCGGTTGCCTGTGTGTCGTAAAATCTCCGGTATTCCATTTCCCATCACCATTGAGATCATATATTACACGCGCTCTGTATATACCGGCGTCAAGAAGCGGGAAAACAGCTTTTCCGTCTTTTTTCATAAAAACCTGTGCGACGAGTTTTTCAGATTTGTCAAGCAACTGGATTATCCTGTCACCCTCATAATTCTTAATGTCTAACGTCAGCTTACAATATGATTCCGGGTCTTTGATAGAAAATTTTGTCCCAAGAGAGTCGGAATATTCATTAAAAATATTGCTAAATGAAGATTTATCTGCTATGAAGAGGTATTTTTTCCCCTCGGCAAGCTTTGTTTTCAGGTAATATTTACATGAATTGACACTGTCCTTAACCAGCTGAAAAGGTAAATTTTGCTTGTTTGTCTGTACTAATTCATAAAGTCTGATTCGCGAGGTATCAGGCTGCCGGAAAGGAGTTTTAGAATTAAAAACTATGGATTGGCCCGGCTTCAAAAAGCCTGATTGTATATTGCTTTCAAATTTGAAAACGGTCTTTTTAACCTTTGCTACTTTTGAAGCACGTGGTGCAAGGAATCTCATCAGGATGGTGTCCTGCTTATAACTGGTTACCCCAAGAGTGTCTGTAAAAGGATATTTTACGATTGTATTAATTTGTGGTTTCGAATAGAGAGAACTGTCCGCCAGCCATACTTTTAAAGTGTCCCTGTTTCGGCTGGATTCTGTAAAATATTCTTTGCTATCCGATCCGGGAATAGAAAACTCAAATTTCATAGTATCAGGGGGCAATGAGAGAATAAAAATCATCTCATATCTAATATCCCTGTGAGAACTTACCAGGTAATGAGCTTTCTTCTGTGCAGCAAACTGGAAAAGTTTAAATTCTCCTGTCAAAGCAACCGGTTCTGAGGGTTTGGTACTCTTTTTTACATTTGTTGTGTCTTTAGCCGCTGCAGCGTTTTTGCTTGTTCCCTTATTAACTGGTTGCTGGGTTTTAGCTTCTTTCTTTTTTACTTTAATGGTATCTTTGGTTATATGAGGAGGCGGGATGAAATTTTTCGCGGGAGTAATTACAACGGTGGAATCCATAAAGGCAAACTCTTCATCATTTAGATTATAGGTTTTGCTGTTATCCGCATCCTTTAGTCCATATAACCTGTAAGTTCCCGGACGAACATTATCAATCCTGAAATATCCGGTCTGATCTACATTTGATATATACTCAGGAAGGTGCTTAACAACATTTGAATCAGCCAGCTCCCGGTATAAAAGTACCTCTGTTTTCTCAGGGACTTCAAGATTATATGCATTATAAATGTTCCCTGTAACAGAAAGAGAGTCAATTACCGGTCCGGTTGAAAACACAAACTGGTAATTCCGAAGAATATTTCCTTCATTCAAATCTTTTATTCCATCACGAAAATAAAAGGTGTATGTTGTACTGTCTTTTAGTTTATCATATAACTCAACTTCAACAGCTTTTCCTTTTATAAATACTCTTGGTTTCTTTTTCATCGGAGGAGAAACCATGAATTTTTCATTTATATTATCGAGAACCACGTATTCATCAAACACAATTTCAAGTTTCTTTCCCATGAAATTTCTCGCTCCGTTTACAGGAACACTTTTTACTACAACCGGGGGTGTTCTGTCTCTCGGACCACCCGAAGGTGAGCTGATCTTAGCACAGGCATAGATAGTAACGATGAGAGCTGAACCAAGAAAAAGACGGTTAATCATCTTTTCATGCATAAATACATCGGGTTATTTTTGAATTACAAACTTACATCATTTTTTAAAGATTCATTTCCATATTGAATTAAAAGACTTCGTGCAATCAGGAGTTTTGGTTTTAATCAATAATAATATTTTTTACCTTTGGCCCTGACGAAAACGGTTAATTATGCATTTACTTGTGATTCCCTGGGATGTGAATCCTGAAATATTCCGGATTGGTCCTTTTGCAGTAAGATGGTATGGACTTTTGTTCGCCTCTTCTTTTTTATTCGGATATGTTATTATGAACAGGATTTTCAAAAATGAGAATCTTGGAGAAGCTGTTCTTGACAGGTTAACCATTTATATGGCTCTTGGTGTTATTATAGGCGCTCGTCTTGGCCACTGCCTGTTCTATGAGCCCGCCTATTATTTACGGCATCCGCTCGAGATCCTGATGATATGGCATGGAGGTCTTGCGAGTCATGGGGCGGCAATTGGTATCCTTACAGCTGTTTGGCTCTTTGCAAAAAAAGAGAAAAAGGATTACTTCTGGGTACTCGACCGTATTGCTATCGTGGTTGCTCTCTCAGGATTTTTTATAAGAATGGGAAATCTTATGAATTCTGAAATCTATGGTATCGAAACCACGGTTCCATGGGGATTCGTTTTCTTAAGAAACCATGAGGTTGCTCCGAAGCACCCGACACAGATATATGAAGGATTGGCTTATCTGGCTATTTTTGTTCTGCTCTACAGATTGTACTGGTCGAAAAAAGGGGAACATTACCAGGGTATGCTCATAAGTTTGCTGTGCATACTCGTATTTACGGCCCGGTTCTTTATCGAATTCGTTAAAGAAGTTCAGGTTCCGTTCGAAGCTAGCATGAAACTCAATATGGGACAATTGCTGAGTATCCCTTTTGTACTGCTTGGTATTGCAGGTTTATACTGGAGCCTGACCAGGAAAAAAAGGGCTTTTATCAAAAGAGAATAACTATTTTCTTACAATACCAAAGAACAGGACATTAAGAATCGCATCCAGCCTTTTCTCAATATTCACCTCTTTCCTTTTCCAGAATAGAGGGACTTCTAGTCCTTTTAGTGTCGTTTGTATTGCCATTGCAGTGTATTCGCTGTTTACTACATTGAAGACCTTTTTTCTTGCTCCGTGATATATTATGAGACGCAGAATTGCAAGTTCCTCCCTGTCATATTTTTCTCGTATCGTCTCTATAAAATCAAAGTGATCAAGATTTTTATCAAAGATGGCATTATAATAATTTGAAAGTTTTTCGAACGATTTCATTCTCACAAAAACATAATTTCTCATTTTATCTATTGGCGATTCGACTGCCTTAATGGCTGTAGTGAGCTCATTTCTAAGGATATTAGCTTCGTAGAGTACGACAGCTTCAAAAATATCTTCTTTGCTTTCGAAGTAATAATAAATGGAACTTTTCCCCATTTTCAACGCTTTTGCTATCTCATCCATGGTCGTCTTCTTAAATCCGTAACGGCTGAAAATCTGTCCTGCCGATAGAATAACTTTTTTCCTAAACTCCTCTTTGTTAATCATATACTGCCCCTGTTTGATTTTTTTCATCTTCTTTGCTAAGATAATACAATTAAAAAAAATATCAATGGCTTCGAATGAATTGGTCGATAATTCGAAATGCTTGGCCCCCCGTTCCCCCTACCTTGCTTCGCCGAAGCGGCTATGCGAAAGCGAAGAAGGGGGGTTAAAACGCTGAATATAAGTGAGTCTCTCGTAAAAACCACAGTATTAGCTCCCCTATTGGGGAGATGTCCCGCCTCAAGCGGGACAGAGGGGCTTCTGACACAAACAAATTCCTTTAGACGGGAGTCTCATAGCCGGGTTGGGTTCGTAAACCCATTATGATCTTTATGGTTAATGGATTTCAAATTTTTAGAAATCTCAGATATTAATTTAATACTTTAATATTTTGTATTTTTGATACTTTATTAGTGTGGGCATGGGAAGAAGATAAAAATATGAAAATAGGCAATCAGAGTTATCAGAGCATCTGGATCGATGAAAGTGATCCGTCGATTGTCAAAGTCATAGACCAGCAGAAATTGCCATTCTTTTTTGAAATAAAGGATCTAAGGTCGGTTGACGATGTATTTGATGCAATTGATAACATGACCGTCAGAGGAGCTCCTCTAATTGGTGCCGCCGGTGCATTTGGCATCTATCTGGCCACACTGGAGATCAACTCCCAGACAAATATCAGGGAACATCTTTCAAATGCCGCCAGATATCTGATTTCCTGCCGTCCCACGGCTGTAAACCTTTCCTGGGCTGTCAGTTATGTTATGGGAAAATTGAAAGATGAAAACTCTTCAACTTCCCTGACAAAAACAGCTCTTGACGCAGCAACTGAAATTTGTGAAATGGAAAAGGAAAACTGCCGCCAGATAGGGAAGTACGGATTAAAGCTAATTAAAGCTATAAGCAAGAAAAAAAAAGGTTCACCTGTGAACATACTTACTCACTGTAATGCCGGATGGCTTTCATGCATAGATTATGGAACCGCTACTGCTCCAATCTATCTCGCCCACGAACAGGGAATTCCTGTGCATGTGTGGGTTGATGAAACAAGGCCACGAAATCAGGGTTCCAGACTCACAGCATATGAACTTGGACAAAATGGCGTTCCTCACACACTAATCCCGGATAATACAGGCGGTCACCTGATGCAACAAAAGCTTGTTGATATTGTTATTGTGGGTAGTGACCGGACGACCAGAACAGGAGACGTTGCCAATAAGATCGGAACATATCTTAAAGCATTAGCTGCTTTTGATAATAAGATCCCGTTTTATTGTGCACAACCATCATCTTCAATTGATTTCAGTATCAGCGATGGGGCAAAAGAAATTATTATAGAAGAGCGTGATCCTGATGAAGTAATAAATGTTACCGGATTGACAGAAGGAAAGATTCATTCGGTAAGAATATGTCCGGAAGAAACCGTTGCAGTCAATTATGGTTTTGACATCACGCCGGCCCGTCTGATAACCGGACTAATAACTGAAAAAGGAATATGCAGAGCTACAGAAAAGGATATTAGAGAAATGTTTTCATATAAATTTAATTAATATGGAAGGGGCAGTTAAATTCAATTGTCATTGGAGCCAGTCGGGACCTGTTATTTCTGATGAGCAGTATGAAATAATTAATTATTGGAGGGAAGTTCTGTATAACATGGATCTAATTGGAGCTTATGAGAATGGAGTAGGTTTTGGGAATATCAGCATGAGGATCAGAGGAGGCCATCAATTTGTAATTACGGGTTCTGCAACCGGTGAGATTCCTGAATTGGAACCGGGTCATTATGTAAAGGTAAATTCATTTAACATCGAAGACAATGCTGTTCAGTGTGTAGGGCCATTAAAAGCCTCGTCCGAATCTTTAACACATGCAGCAATATATTCAGCTGATCCCGGAGCTAACGCAGTTATCCATGTTCACAGTATAGAGCTCTGGAATGAGCTTATTTATAAAGTCCCTACAACTAATCCATCGATGGAATACGGAACTATAGGATTAGCGAAAGATATCCTGCGGCTTTTCAAAGATTCAGATGTTTATGAGAAAAGGATCATCATTATGGCAGGCGACAGAGCTGGTTTACTTACATTCGGTAATGACATGGATGAGGCTGTAAATGTGCTTATGGAGTATTTAAAAAAAGAAGGATGATCAGAATCGGAATTATCGGTGGTTCCGGTCTCGAGAATCCTGAAATCCTGCGATCTTCTGAAGAAAAGCATGTTGAAACTCCCTACGGGGCACCTTCTTCTACTTTGTTGTGTGGCTCATTGAACGGTATTGAAATTGTCATTCTTTCACGCCATGGATTGTTCCATACAATACCTCCGACAGAAGTAAACAACCGTGCAAATATTTTTGCGCTGAAAGAGGTCGGCTGTACTCATATTATATCTTCAACGGCCTGTGGTAGTCTAAGAGAAGAAATTTGTCGTGGAGATCTTATAATCCCCGATCAGTTTATTGATTTTACCAGGCACAGAAATATTACATTCTTTGAAGAATTTGAACCCGGGAAAATGAATCATACTCCAATGGCTGATCCTTTTGATGAAAATTTACGGAAACTTATTATTTCCACTGCCAGCAAAATTGGCCTTAAAATTCATGAAAAAGGGACACTTGTTACAATTGAAGGCCCCCGGTTTTCTACCAGGGCTGAATCGAGGATGTTTCGTATATGGGGGGCTGATATTATAAATATGTCTCTAGCTCCTGAAGTGATTCTGGCAAATGAGCTTGGTATTCCATATGCAGCAATTGCCATGAGTACCGATTACGATTGCTGGAAGGAAGATGAGATACCTGTTTCGTGGGAAGAAGTTATTGATGTTTTTAACAGAAATGTTAATAACGTTCTTCGGTTGATAATGGAAGTTATTTCGGGAGTCAAATAACTTTTACCTGATTCTTTTAATCCAGTTCTTGCATAATTCCCTGCAAATAACTAACATTGCAGTCCGTTTTTACGGAGGGGCCCATAGCTCAGCTGGTTAGTAGCACCTGACTCATAATCAGGGGGTCGCTGGTTCGAGCCCAGCTGGGCCCACCTTCGCCCGCCATAGCTTTAGCGACGGCGGGCTTTTTTTAACATCTTATTCTGTTTTAGGTGTATAGGTTGAGATTGAGGCTGAGGCTGAGATCCTCTAAATGATTTTCTCTGCCTTAACCTTAACCTCAGCCTTACAAGGTTGGCGCCAGGTTTACACCAGGTTTTGAACAAAAATGGAGCATTTTGAGTAAAGAAATTGAAAAGAGTTTCTTATTAAAAAATAGTCCAAGTATTCTCTTAGTATCAGGTTACAGGAAGTTTGTGGTAAATGGTAAAATAATATTACAGACCACATATATCAACCTGATTTTACATGGTTTATTTTGAATAAGTTTTGAAGTTATTTTTATTTAATTTTGAATAACCTAACGCTTGTGCTTTTCATCTGTGTCGTCTAAATAAAAGGTCAACCAAAACGTTAAATATATTCAGTGAATTCGAAGATTGTTTATGCTTTTAGTAAATTTCTTTTTGTATTGTACATCAATAAATATCCTCTCTTATTTGGCTCACTTAAAAATGAACGATTAATCAATGATTCAACAAAAATTTGTTTTTCTAAAAATGGAGTGAGAATTTTTTCAATTCTGCTCTCTAATATTCCTATCCGTATAGCAAATTCAATGAAATCTGCTTTGGCTGGATGTCCAAATTTTTTGTATTGTTCGCTTTTAAATTCATCTGCGAATAGTCCCCTGTCTAGAGCAAAATCAATATCATCAACATGAAGCCTTGTATTTATCAAGTCATAAGCAGGACTCAATAAATAATCACCCTTTGAAGATTCTAACAGAGAAAAATTCTTTAAATGTGCATCTCCATTTGAGAATAAAAAATTGAATATCACTAATGAAAAGTACTTTTCGATTTCAACTCTCCAAGCAGATACAAACTTTTGAATCAACAGACCTAATTCTTCATAACTGTATTCATATTTGAAATTACCACCAGCATTATCTTTTGTTTTCCCAGCCAATGAGGCAAAATCTTCCTTCCCCCATTTTCCGCCTTCTTCCTTCATATCAAATCTCTTAGTGATATATGCAGGCGAACCGTTTTTAAAAAAAGTCATTGCATTTTCCGCTGTGTTTATCCCATAAACCTGCTTTGCGATCTGCATTGTGAGGTGTTCATTTGCTGGAACTTGGTCAACTTTCTTTAAATCTCTTGGTATGGGCTTCAATATGTACGTCCCCTGTTCGCCTTCTTTAGTTAATCGTAATGTGTTTTTATCAAGTATCAAACTAAGTTTTTCCTGCACACCTGAGATAGATATGCGCTTTCTATTTTCTAAAAACTGCTCAGCTACTTCTTCGTTTTGTTGAGGCGGTTCGTATGGTAAAAAATGATTGACTTTTTTCCCACTGAACAAATTCCGTAAACATCCTGGACTGTAAGTAGTAAATCCTTCAGCCAAAGTACCAGGGCAATATTTCAACTCTTCTAAATTCATTTTTTTGGAATAGGTTTTATTGTTATTGCGCCTATAGTGTCATATTGTGCAATTGCCATTAGCAAACCAAAATTGTCGTCTTCATCAATTTTCATTTGAGTGATTTGTAATTTTTTGTTTACACCTTCACTTAACATATTGAAAAAGAAAGGGAATAAAAATTCACTTTTGTATTCTTGTTGTGTCTTAGGAAGGGTTAAACTAATAGCAACTTTACTACTATCATTGAAATAAGCATCATCATAGCGGTAAATATAACTTTTACGGTTTTCTTCTGTAAGAATTCCGGCAAAAATTCCATTTCGGTATATTTCCATTTCTCTCATTTATTCAATGCTTGTTTTTTTAACCTCCAGCTTTAATTCCAAACCTAAAACTTCTGCCAGTTTGTAGAGAACATTCAATGATGGATTGCTCTGTCCGCGTTCAAGTTTATATAGAGTATTGGTGCTGATTTTTGCTAGTTCAGCCAAGTGGGGTTGAGTTATACCCAGTTCTTTTCTTCGATCTTTAATGGTTTCACCGAGACTATTAACTAACATTATAGTGTGATTTTTCAGTAAAAATAATTAAAAATATTGATAATACAATTAATATCACAATATAATGTGATTTCGAAGTATAAATTAGTGTAATAAGATATATAATGAGCAATAATCACATTATAATGTGATTAATGGCAAAGCCAGTGACCTTGACCATAGCTGGCCGGAACATTTTGACTACCAAAAGTCGGAGTTAAATAATTGTTGTTTTGTTATGTATGTTAAGTGAAATCTGACCTGATTTTGAAGTGGTCAAATAAGGACGGATTTTACACTTAGTTTCAGGTTACAGGAAGTTTAAACTTGTTGCCATGAAATATGATGAGAAGTCTTCTCTTATAGAGGAAGAGTTTGAATTATCCAACTGTACCTTAATAAAGAATATGTTTAAGGTTTTGAAATATAAAGATTATTTTTCCACTGAAAGAAGCTATTATACAATTGTATTTAAATAGGTTTGATATGCTAAACTTACAAAATGAAGTAAGTCCAATATTTCAATTGAAAATAATTATATATTTTTATCATAACAAGTAAGCAAATAAGTTACATTTCAGCTATTCTATTTCAAATCTGTCAACTACAAGTATTTTCATAATATAAAATATGATATCAACTTCTACATTGTTATCGCAAATAATTCAATTTATACTTGAATAAGTACAATTAAAATCAAGCTTTCTGAGAAGCCTGAAATTTAAGTGCATTATAATCTCAGATATTTTATCTGACTTATTTTTAATAAATTATTTAAAGCTGATTGTTTAACAGGATTTGTCCTTATGTCTTCAATCCAATGCCTTACACCTTCTAAAATGTCTGTACAAAATAAATCCACTTGCAACTGCAAGTTATTGTTTGATTGATTGCAATGTAGAACTGATCCTTTTGGAGGAACAATAAATTCGAAGTCCTCAAGTACTTCTCTTGCCCTTTGATCTATTATGTTTGATTTACCTTCATGTAAATATGAACATCTTAAGGCATAACAATCGTTTCCTGTTAAAAAAGTGTGTTCTTCCTGATGAGCTCCAATTTTAGACTTATATCTATGACCTACATATTTATCAAACCAATCAGCATATCTTTTATAATTATAAAAATATGAAAAATATTCATTATTCATTTAGTGCCAGAGATATTGAATACTAAATAATTACCAAAACAATTTACTGAGAAACCACTTGCTTCTCAATGTTTTCAGGTAAACTGAAGAATTATCTTGTTTAGGAGAAGATGTGAATCATGTAAACTTTTTAGTTTGTTATACAACACTTTAAATAAATTAAAGGTCCATCTTTGCAGTATTATATCAATAGTAAATCTTTATGAAAAAAACTTTATTGCTTTTGCTTTTATTAATGACTGCACTTGTAGTTAATTCGCAGACCAACATAGTAATAGCTGACAAATATGACCGCACTCCCATTCTGATTGCTGAGCTTAAGGCACCAATAACTGATTTTATAACCAGGCATTATGCCGGTTTCATTATTAATCAGGCAACACGGGTTGTTAAAAATAACATCATCACTTATGAGATAATCATTGTTCAGGGGACAACAACAGATACTCTTATTTATGACCAAAACTATAATATAGCTCGTGAGATTGTTCATAATGATTCAATCAAACCGGCTCAAAGGAAAAAACTGTAGGCTCCTTTTAATTGGTTACCTTTAGTCAATTAAAAGAAAAAACTCTGCTCTTCTGCAGGTTTCATGCCTGAATACGGAATACGCAAAGCCAAACGCTATCTATGCGAATAGATCCAGGCTTCATGATCAACTTTGCTTTTGAATTCTTTTAAGAAGCTGGCAGCTTCACCGGGATTATTAAAAGTTTTAACCGAAACTAATTCTGTCTTTCCTCCATTTTTACCGGTCATGCTGATTATACTTGTTTTATATCCCCGGCTGCGATATTTGTCAGCGGCTATGCTGGCGTTTTCAGGATTGGAAAAAGTGCCAATAATAATATAATAAGTATCCCTGCTAGCCCCTGCAAGTGCAGGACTTCTTTCCTTGTTTGATTTAACTGCAGAATCTTGTTGTTTATCTTGCGGCAGGTCAGATCCAATCTTGATTCTTTTTAATGAGTCAGCGACACGAATACTGTCCTGGTGAGCCCATAATATTGCTCCTTCGAGGTTTGCAGGTAAACAAGTGTGTCATTGGATACCGATCCGTCAACGGGAAGAGTCTTCATGCACACGGGAGGACTCCAGTTCGATAACACATATGGAAGCCCTTTATTCGCCGTTATTTGAATTGCCCTGCAAAGTTCATCTGCATCTGTTTGGCTGATGTTCCCATTTATGTCCCCCACTTCTGCCAATTCACTCAAGCGTATCATCGAAGCCCCCATGTAAAAAGTGACCTGTACTGTCAATGGCTGAGTGGATACATCAAGGTTCCCAATCCAGAGGGGGCAGCATCCCCAACCTTTCAATGATTGCTGATCAACGGTTGATACCATAGCAGCATAAACTTGCATTTCCGGCTTGCTTTTTGAACATCCCGAGAGTAATGCAATTAAGAATATCCCCAATTCAATATATCTCATATATTTTAATCTTCCGGCTAAAATAAACAAATTCTAACTGAATGAACTGATTAATGTGAGAAAGCCAGTGCTCTGTACCACCTTCTGGCCGCAACAAATTGACCACCAAAAGCCGGAATTAAGTTCCGATTGTCTGAATAATAAGCATCTCAATCTGCATTGTTCATTTTGTGTTCTCCTCTGAATAAAAAATTAATTCACGCTGAACAGCAAAACTTACAACAAACAAAAGAGTTTCAACTATTGCTTTGGATAATATGACATTCAGGTTCAGGTAGGTAACCAAAGTTTGTATACACAAATAAGAAATTGAACCAAGCAGGACCACGAGAGCCCAATATTTTACAAGAGATAGAATTAAATTCGATTCACTCCTGAACACTATCTTTTTATTAATTATAAAATTGTAATTTCCGGCAATGAGCCGTGCAGAAAAAATACTGAGTAATACATTCAGCCCCAAAGAAGAGCAAATGATAAAGACAGTGAAATCTATTAACGCTGTTGTTAAAGATGACAGGATAAAACGAAACAGTACAAAATAGATTCTGATGGAATCAATCACCGGATTAAAGTGAGATAACCGATTCTGGTCAATATAAACAGTTTCTACCGGAGTTTCCTTTATGAGCCTGTGAAAATTTTTGT
>PLML01000036.1:194-41707 GCA_003141525.1 Bacteroidales bacterium | reverse complement strand
TAAAAATAATATTGTCAGAATTTCAGGTACAATTTTGAATCCTCTCAGCGGGGCCTATATTTATCTCGATGAACTCAAATCGAATGAACTTAAACCCGTTGATTCAGTAAAGGTTTCAGCTGATGGTACTTTTAATTTCAAAAGAGAAATAAAACAGCCCTCTTTCTATCTGCTAAAAAGCAGTGAAAATAACTTTCTGACTATGCTTGTTGAACCNNTCAAAAGGTACTGAATCGATGGCTGAATATAACAAAACACTACGTGCAACAATAAAAAAGCTGACAGGATTAAATAATATCTATACACAAAATGTTGATAAACCAGAGTTGCCAAGAGTGATCGAATCACTCGATAGTCTGGCACAAATTTACCTGAACGAGATTAACACATATACAAAAAAATACATTGATGATAATCTCACATCACTAGTCAGCCTTGTTGCACTCTATCAGCAGGTTGCACCCAGCGTATATGTCCTGAATCCTACAAAAGATATGAAATATTTTGAAAAAGTTGACTCCTCGATGTTTGGTCTTTACCCTGATTATGAGCCTGTTATATCACTACACGAACAGGTTAAGGAGTTAGCTGCAAAAATGAAAGGGGAAACAAGCGGGGGGCCTGCATCAGCATCAGGAACCGAGGCGCCTGAAATATCCCTTCCCACGCCAGCCGGAGATACAATTAAACTATCCTCAACCAGAGGGTCAGTAGTTTTATTGGATTTCTGGGCCTCATGGTGCACTCCATGCAGAAAAGAGAACCCAAACCTGTTAAATGTTTATAACATTTATCATAAAAGAGGGTTCCAGATTTACCAGGTGTCACTCGACAAAACCAAAGACGCCTGGATGAAAGGCATTCAGGATGATCATCTTGAGAAATGGATCCATGTAAGCGACGTTCAATACTGGAATTCTGTAGTTGTTCCGCTTTATAAAATTGAATCAATTCCCTGTAATTATCTTCTTGATAAGGGAGGCAGAATAATTGCATCAAACCTGAGAGGTCCGCAATTGCAGATTAAACTGGCTGAAATATTTAAATAATATCTGAAAACAAAACTGGAAATCCGATATTTAATGAAACGAATACTATTTCTGCTGTCTCTGGTTCTTATTTTTTCGGGATGCAATTACAGGAAAAAAATCTCTGTGAATGGCATTATTAAAGATTCAAAAGAAAAATATATTTATCTGAACAAACTGGATGTAAACACACCTGTGCTGATCGATTCTGCAAAAATCAGCAGGAAAGGTTCATTCCGGTTTAAGGTAAAGGCAACCTCAACTGATTTTTACCAGTTAGGTTTGACTTCAACAAATTTCATTACACTATTAGCTGAACCCGGAGAAAGAATAGATCTGCTGTTTTATGGCAAAAATCTGTTTGAAAACTTTTCGGTCAAAGGATCAGAGGGATCTGAGAAGCTGCGGATTCTTGATCTCACTCTTGTCGAAACAAAAAGAAAACTAGATTCCCTGAGTACCTTGTACACAAAGGCTTCACAAGAAACAGGATTTGACGTCAAAGGACCATTACTCGAAACAGAGTATAATGAATTAATTAAAGCACAACGCAAAAAGAATATTGAATTCATACTTAATAACATAAACTCACTTGCTTCAATTAAAGCTCTGTATCAGAGGATAAATCCGGATACATATGTTCTTTATGACCAGCACGATCTTCAGTATCTGAAAATAGTAACAGATTCACTTACACGCCATTACCCTAATTCAAAACAGGTTCAGGCACTGGCAAGAGATTTTGAAAAGGAATTGAATCATATGTATGTTACCCAGATTGAGCAGATAAGCAAAAACATGCCAAAGACAGTACTGGATCCTGATTTAAAAAATATCAAAGGCAAAAGAATAGCACTCTCCTCCCTTAAAGGCAAATATGTACTCCTCACATTCTGGTCGGTTCAATCGAAAGATTGTATAGAAGAGAACCTTAAACTCAAAGAATTTTACAAACTTTATAATAAAAAAGGATTCGAGATATATCAGATTAATCTCGATGAAAATGAGACAGACTGGAAAGCTGCTGTAAGATTTGATGAGTTGCCATGGATATGCACAAGGGAAGATGATCCCAAAGACCCTAAAAATGCGGTGCTTTTCAATGTGAAAACTGTTCCTACTAATTACCTATTTGACAAAGAAGGTATAATTATTGCATCAAACCTCCATGGAAGAGCACTACAACTGAAACTAGATCAGTTATTTAATAAATAGATCTGTACTTTGACAGAAACAGGAAAAATATATTTTGCTTCTGATTTTCACCTCGGACTACCGACAGGATCACCTCCTATAGAAAGGGAAAAGAAGGTGGTCAGCTGGTTAAATTCGGTTGCTCCTGATGCAAAAGAGATATACCTTCTTGGAGATATCTTCGATTTCTGGTGGGAATATAAGCTTGTGGTTCCTCGAGGATTTACCAGGTTTCTGGGTACTGTTTCTGAAATAACAGATTCCGGAATTCCTGTTCATTTTTTTACAGGAAACCACGACATGTGGATCAGTGATTATCTTTCAGGTGAATGTGGCATGACTATTCATAAGTCCCCGATTACTACTCTGTTTGACGGAAAAAAGTTCCACCTTGCTCACGGTGAAGGATTAGGTACAAAAAGCAAAGGCTATAAAATTCTTCTTTCAATCTTCAGGAATAAACCGTTACAGGCAATGTACTCGGCCCTTCATCCTTCAATTGGCATTGGCATCGGGCACAGATGGTCTCTGAATTCACGGCTGGGAAAAGGAATAACAAAAGAGTATCTCGGCGAGGAAAATGAGGATCTGATAAGGTATGCCATATCGGTTCTCGAAAATGACAAAATTGATTATTTCATTTTTGGCCATCGCCACCTGGCAATGACAGTCAAATTGCAATCTGAAACAGAAATTTTGTTTCTCGGAGACTGGATTAAAAATGGCAGCTATGCTGATTGGGATGGTAAAACACTTGCATTTAAAAGATTGTCTTAAACGCTTCAACCTTCGACCTTTACAGTCAGAACATAATAGGAATAGAGTTCGTTTATCTGTTCAAACTGGTATATCAGTTTACTTCCTGATTTTCTGGCCATATCAATCAGACCCATGTTCCCGGTGTTGTTTGAACTTATAGTCTGCCCGGAAAGAGATTTCCTGAAGAGTTCTTTTAGTCCTACTTTATCAAACTTATTTATGATATCAAGCTTCCCCTTAAGATCCTCCACATTTTCATTAAGAATAAGGTTACCTGTTGTCAGCGTATAGACATCATCCTCAAGTCTGATCATGGCTACCGGCATCCCGAACTTTTCCTCAGGTTCCTTTCCCGGACTATATTTAGCCACATTCTCAAGTATCTCAACAAGCACACTGAATATTCTTCTCCTGAGATTCAATTCAATATCTTCTTCAGCCAATTTTGTTTCCGTGAAAGTGATAACTTCTTTTTCCACATCTTTCGATATATGCCCTGACCAGATAAGGTAAACATCGTTTTCAGCCATTAGTCTTTCAAGCTGCGAAACGGCCTTACCGTGAAATGGCTTCTCATTTTCCCCGAAATGTATCCCGACACCAACCGAATTGACAGTCTTGCTTAAAATAAAATAAGAAAATTCCTCATCCAGCGGAACAAAATCGTAATCGAGTTTATTGCCAGTTTTCTTTGCCATTTCTATCAGGCCAAGTCCTGCACCTCCCTTATCACTTAATTCAGAATTACTAAGCATCTGCCTGTAGACATTTCTTATCTCGTCAGCCTGAAGATTATTGATCTCATCCAACTTAATTTTAAGATTATTTATATTGGCAGATAGAAGGACATTTCCAGTAGTTACAGTATAGCCATTGTCCGTTTTTGAGTAAATAACCAATGACATATCTGCATACTGATTCTTATCGCTATGCCTGGAAACATTCTGAAGACTCTCAAGAACAAACATAAAAAGTCTTTTCCTCCCGACAAAACCAAATTCCGAATTCTCCATCTCCTTTTCAAGAAGCATAAGAAGTGGTACGGAATTTTCATTAGTTACAACGCCTCTGTACACAAACATGAGACGTTCTTTCATCATTTTATCACGTATTCTCCGGGTAAGATCCATGCAATGAAAATATCATCGTTTAGTAAGTTTTAAAAATAGTACAATTTGATTGTTTCACAAATAGAAATTACAGGAAAGGGTTTTGAAATTGGATAGGTTAAACCGAATGGGCTAATTTATAGCTATATTTGATACTCGATATATAAACTTACTCGTGGAATCCTTAATAACATATTAAGCAATAATCTACAAAGAAATGCTCACTGTTTTCAATATACAAAGGTATTCAATACACGACGGTAATGGAGTAAGAACAAATATCTTTTTTAAGGGCTGTCCATTGCGCTGTTCCTGGTGTAATAATCCGGAAAGTCTCGATCCTGCTCCTTCAATAATGTTTGATGAAAGGATATGTCACCGGTTTGGAGAATGTCTGAAGCCTGGCAATGGAGCGATTGTCCTTGAAAATAATAATCTGATAATCAACAGGAATCTCATCTCAGATACGACTATTTATGACAACATCTGCCCATCCAGGGCTCTGATCGTATCAGGTCAGGAAAAAACTGTTTCGCAAATATTCCAGGAAATTGAAAAAGATATACCATTCTACAATATGAGCGGAGGCGGAGTAACTCTTACCGGCGGTGAACCCTTATCACAGGGACCTGAACTGAAAGATTTGCTCATTCAGCTGAAGAAGAGAGGAATACATGTTTCAGCTGAAACTTCTCTCCATCTTCCATGGGAAACTATTGAAAACTATGTCAACCTGATCGATCTCTTTTTAGCAGACCTGAAGCATCTTGATAATGATAAATTTACAAAATTCACGGGAGGAAATGCAACACTGGTCATAGAAAATTTTAAAAAGCTTGATGAAACCGGCAGTAAGTTCATAGTCCGTGTACCGGTAATTCCCGGATTTAACTTTTCATCTATAGAACTCTCTGCAATAATTGATTTTGCTGCCGGGTTGAAAAATGCTTCCGAAATTAATTTTATCCCGTTTCATTCACTTGCAAAAGAAAAATATCTGATGCTCGGAAAAGATTATATGTTTGCGAATCAAAGGAATATTGAAAAATCCGAACTGAAATTTTTTACGGAATATGCTGAACAGAAAGGTCTTATTTCAAAAATCCTGAACTGAAATGATATCTGACATAAAAACAACGGAAATTTCTGAACGAATTGCTAAACTTAAAAGCAATGTTCTTTCTGCACGTTCGACTATTTGCACTGAACGTGCAGGTTTTTATACAGAGGTCTATAAGGAATTCGATGGCTCTCCTGTCATTCTTAAACGGGCCTATGCCCTGGAAAAAACACTTAAGAAGATGACGATTTTCATCGGGGAAGGGGAACTTATTGTTGGAAATCAATCGTCGAAACTTAGGGCAGCTCCAATATTTCCTGAATATGTCATTTCCTGGATAATAAATGAACTTGATGAATTTGATAAGCGTTCCGGTGATGCTTTCTTTATTACTGAAGACCAGAAAAATGAGCTGAAAGAAATCTGCAGATGGTGGGAAGGAAAAACACTCATCGAAAAAGGTTATTCACTTATGTCTACGCTAAACAGGGAGATTCACGACTCCGGAATTATCAGGGCAGAGGGTAACCTTACATCAGGCGATGCCCATATTGCAGTTAACTTTGAAAAGATACTTACTATAGGTCTTGAAGGATATCTTCAGAGCATAGAATTAATGCAAAAGACTCTTAATGAAAAGGATGTCCGCTTTTTTGAAAAGCAGGATTTTTACAATGCACTTATTGTCGGTATCAAAGCGTTTCAGACGTTTATCAGAAGGTTTGAAACACTGTCATTTGAATTATCAGAATGTGAACCTGACCCTGGAAGAAAATCAGAACTTGTTACTATAAGTAAAATTTGCAGTAATATTTCTGAAAATCCACCATCCGGTTTCTATGAAGCATTACAGCTGACATGGTTTGTGCAGCTGATTCTCCAGATCGAAAGCAATGGACATTCGGTTTCGCTTGGAAGAATGGATCAATATCTGTTCAGGTTCTATAAAAATGACCTCATCCTTGGTAAAATAAATGAAGATTTTGTGCTTGAACTTCTCGAAAATACCTGGCTGAAATTACTCTCTGTTAATAAGATCCGATCATGGTCACATACACGGTATTCAGCTGGAGGTCCTCTATATCAGAACGTTACAATAGGAGGACAAACCCTGGATGGTAAAGACGCCGTCAACGAACTCAGCTTTTTGATCCTCGACTCGGTAGGAAGGATGAAACTTACGCAACCTAATTTATCTGTTCGTTTTCATAAGAATATCAGCGATGAGTTTCTGACAGAATGTGTCAATGTCATAGGAAAGGGATTCGGTATGCCCGCCTTCAACAATGATGAGATCGTGATCCCATCTCTCATAGATCTTGGCATTAAGAGAGCGGATGCTTACAACTATTCAGCCATCGGATGTATTGAAATAGCTGTCCCGGGGAAATGGGGATACAGGTGCACGGGAATGAGTTTTCTTAATTTCATGAGGGTCCTTCTGGCAGCAATGAACAATGGTCTGGATGAAATGTCAGGAAAGACCTTTCATAGCGGAACAGGTAATTTTATAGATTTCAACAGCTTCAGCGACCTCATGCTGGCCTGGAAGAATCAGGTAGAATTTTACACGCAGGCAACTATTGAGATTGACACAGCTGCAGATTTAGCCCTGGAAGAACTTGTACCTGACATACTGTGTTCGGCCTTTGTAGATGATTGTATCAGTCGCGGAAAAACTATTAAGGAGGGTGGTTCAGTGTATGATTTCATATCAGGACTGCAGGTTGGAATTGCCAATCTTGGAAATTCCCTGGCAGCGATTAAAAAGCTTGTTTTTGAAGAGGCTACGATAAGCAAGGAAACACTTGCAAGTAATCTGAAAAATAATTTTGACGGGAAAGAGGGTGAGAAGGTGCGTCAGTTGCTTATTAATAATGCCCCGAAATATGGAAATGATGATGATTACGTTGATAATCTGTTGTACGAAGCCTACATGTACTATATTAATGAACTGACAAAGTATCATACTAGCCGCTTTGGGAGGGGGCCATTTGGATGCAGGTACTATGCCGGCACTTCAAGTATCTCCTCAAATGTTCCTTCAGGTTCAGTGGTCCCGGCCACACCTGACGGAAGAAAAGCCTTTACTCCTCTTGCCGAGGGGAGTTCCCCTGCTTCCGGAACCGATACTCTTGGGCCAACGGCAGTTTTCAAGTCGGTATCAAAGCTCCCGACAAATAAAATCCTTGGCGGAGTCCTGTTAAATCAGAAGCTTTCTCCATCCGCTCTTACTAATGAGACCCAAAAGCAGAAACTGATTTCAATAATCAGGACATTTTTTGAAACTCTTAAGGGCTGGCATGTGCAGTATAACATTGTTTCGAGAGATACCCTGCTGGCGGCAAAAAAGAATCCTCAGGATTACAGGGACCTGGTAGTCCGTGTCGCAGGATATTCCGCATATTTTACTACATTATCTCCTGATACCCAGGATGATATTATAGCACGTACCGAACAGTCGTTATAATAATCAGATGGAAAAGTTACTTTGCGGAGTGGATCTTGGCGGAACCAAGTTATCAGTCGGATTAATCAGCACCTCTGGCAGAATTCATGATAAGATCACAGTGTATGACCATGTAGGAAAGGATGAAATCACAATAGTAGAGCAGATCATCCGGCTTATAAGACAGCTTATTTCTCAAAACGAACTCAGCGAGTCAGATCTGAGAGGAATCGGGATGGGATTCCCCGGACATGTTCGTTACATGGATGGGCATACCCTGACTACTTCCAATCTCAAAGGTTTTAAAAATTTCCCTTTGCGTCAGGCTGTCGCGGATCACTTTAAGATTCCTGTTTTGCTTGACAATGATGCCAATGCCCAGGCTTTTTGTGAGTACAAGTTCGGTGCGGGTATGGGGTATGATTCCATGATTTTTCTGACTATCAGCACCGGAATCGGCGCAGGCATAATCTTAGATAAAAAACTTTACAGGGGCATTACCGGGACTGCCGGAGAATTTGGACACACAATAGTAAACTCGGACAATAAGCAAATATGCACATGCGGGAATGAAGGGTGCCTGATGGCATGCGCCTGCGGTCTTGCATTGCCATATCTTTTTAAAAAGAAAATGGAACAGGGAATCAGTACTTCGCTCCCTTTACCGGATAATTTTGATTATTCACAGGTGGATGGAAAGATGATTAAGAAAGGCCTTGAGATTGATGATCCGCTTTCTAAGGCGATTGTTATTGAATGCGCTGATTATATAGGTATTGGAATTTATAATATTTTTCAGGTATTTAATCCGCCCCTGATTATATTAGGTGGGGGTCTGACATCCTGGGGGGAATTCTACTTAAACAGAATTAAAAGTAAGTTTTACAAGCTGGCAAGAGACATGATTTTTGATAAAATAGAAATTGTTGAATCCAAAGCAGGTCGCGATGCAGGTCTCATAGGTGCAGCAGCATTGCTTATGCAATAACGCTTTAAATTTTGTATTCCGGGTATCAGTCAGAGCGGTATTGATTAAATGCAAATAATTGCAAAATCCACAAATTATTGATGACTTTATTCGCCGTTGGGGAAAAAAATTGACTTGTTCTGTAACATTTTTCAGATCATGCAGTATAATTACTTAATTTTGCTGAAGTCATTTGTCGGCAGAAATTGATTGTTTATAAGTTTTGGGGGGAAACTTTTGCATTGTTTACGAAGATGTTAACAGATTTTCATTACTGTTGATAAATCATTTTAGAAATAGTAAAAGTATATTATATATTTAGAATCATACAAAAAGATAAGTCATTAAATTAAAACGAAATAATTTTATTAAACCTTCATGAATGGATATCCGCTTATTTTGAAAAAAGGTCTTACAGAAAAAGAAACTGAGTTTTTAAAATATTTGATAGCAAAAGGAGGACCTGAGCTTCAGGATTATAAAGAATTCACTTCAATTGTAGATAACCTGGAACATACTGACGTTGAGGAATTCAGGGAAAATATAGTAACAATTCTAAACAAGAATTCACTTATTGGTCACGCATTTGTAAAACCTTTTGGTTACCCCGGAGACTTTAATCTTATTTACAAAATTTATCAATTTGATGTAAGTGAAGATCCCCGGTACACAAACTGGGATATTTTTTTTCAGAATCAGCCGGCAGCCAATGCAGTCAGAAACAGAAAAAATTTCTTTGTCGAATACTGTAAAAACCTGGCATTAAGAAAGGAGAATGCAAAAGTTCTCATTCTTGGATCAGGTCCGGCTGAAGATGTCAATGAATTCCTGACCAGTTATTCAGGAGATAATACTATAAGTTTTGAATTGATTGATTTTGACCAGTGTGCTATTAATTTCTCCATGAAAAAAAATGAAAATTTCAATGGGCAGATTACATACAATAAAATTAATGCCCTGCGTTTCAATTCATATAAATTGTATGATCTCATCTGGAGTGCCGGGTTGTTTGATTATTTCAAGGACAAACACTTTACATTTCTCATAAGAAAATATTTTAATTGTATCACAGAAGATGGTGAAATGGTGATTAGCAATTTCAGTACAAAAAATCCAACAAGAAGGTTTATGGAGGTAATAGACTGGAACCTTAATCACAGGACAGAATCAGATTTGTTCCGGATAGCTTCGGATGCCAATATTGATAAGGAAATGGTTAGTGCTGAAAAGGAACCTCTTGGTATAAACCTTTTTCTCAAAATAAAAAAAACCAGTAAATCCCTTATTCCAATTACTTAAGACAAAACAAATACTCTCCTGATGAATATTTTTAAATATGTAGGAAGTAGTTTTCTGGGGCTCCCAACAGCAAGTAATGAATCCTTGTCGGTCAATTATCTGTCTCTTAGCTTTAAGGGTGATTTATATAAGTACGAAAAGGCATTCCGCGAAGATTATTTTAAAAGATCGGTTAATCCTTTCAGGTTTTCACTTATCCTCTCCATGATTTTCTATGGGGCTTTTGCTTTTCTTGATGCAGTCTCGGTACCTTCTCTCAGGGAAGTATTCTGGTTTATACGTTTCGGTATTGTTTTTCCGGTCCTGATTGCTGCATTTCTGTTTTCATATTCCAGATTGTTTAAGAAATTTATGCAGTTCACTATTTCCTGTATTATATTCTGCACCAGTTTCGGGATCATAGTCATGATAATTTTAGCTGCAAGAGTCGGGAATTATTCCTATTATGCAGGATTGATTCTGATATCTATATTCGGTTATACCTTTAGTCGGGCAAGATTTATTTATGCTTCAATAGCCGGATGGTCGATTGTTATTTCATACCAGATTACTGCAATCTGGGTATCACATACTCCTGTCACGATCCTTATAAGTAATAACTCATTTTTTATTAGTGCCAATGTCATTGGAATGTTTATAAGTTATTTTCTTGAATTATCAGCCCGTATTGAATATTATATGAGGATACAGCTTGAACAGGAAAAAGAAAATGTCAATACGGCAAATGATGCACTTGAAAAAAGGGTCGAAGAACGGACTCATCAGCTTTCTGATGCAAACCTGGACCTGAAAAAGGAGATTGAAATACGACAAAAATTCGAAAGAGAAAGAGCTGAACTGGAAAAGCAATTGTTCCAGCTGCAAAAAATGGAAACTATTGGAACACTGGCAGGTGGCATTGCACACGATTTTAACAATATTCTTACTCCCATTCTTGGCTATACCGATATGGCACTGGAAGAACTCCCGGCTGAGAGCAACCTGAGATTTGATATTGAACAGATTAACAATGCAGCTCACAGGGGAAAAGATCTTGTTCAACAAGTACTTACCTTCAGCCGGGAAGTAGATTTTGAAAATAAACCAATTCAATTACAGCCAATTGTCGCAGAGGCACTTAATTTGATTAAAGCCTCTTTCCCGCCCGGGGTAGAGATCAAACAGCACTTCGATCAAAAGATAGGCACTGTTTTAGCCGACCCTACTCATATACATCAGATAGTGATGAATCTGTGCACCAATGCCAACCATGCTATGATGAAAACCGGGGGAATTCTTGAAGTTAGACTTGACGCGGTAAAAATTGATCAGAGATCTGCTGAAAAGATACCCAATCTGAAAAAAGGAGAATACATTCGTCTTACAATTTCAGATACAGGGCACGGGATGGATATAAAAACCAAAGAACGTATTTTTGAACCTTTCTTTACCCGTAAGGAGGTTGGTTCAGGATCAGGGCTGGGCCTTTCC
Source organism: Bacteroidales bacterium (assembly GCA_003141525.1). Lineage (GTDB taxonomy): Bacteria > Bacteroidota > Bacteroidia > Bacteroidales > VadinHA17 > LD21. Next base: position 30,372 of record PLML01000036.1, on the reverse strand, counting down.
GTAGTGCATGGTATAATTAATAATTACGGAGGTGCAATAGTAGTTGATAGTACTCCTGACAAAGGAACAACTTTTGTGATTTATCTCCCAAAATACGGCACTGATCTTATGGAATCTGATAAATCGGACAAAAAACCTTTGAAAGGGGATGAACACATACTTTTTGTTGATGATGAACCTGAAATAACCTTTATGGGCAAAAAAATGCTCGAAAAACTTGGATACAAAGTTACCATAACAACCAATAGCATATCAGCTCTTGAAGAATTTAAGAAAGGCCCTGACAAGTATTCTCTGCTGGTCACTGATCAAAGCATGCCAAATATGTCAGGTACAGACCTTGCTGTCATGCTTAAAGAGATACGTCCCGAACTGAAAGTAATAATTATTACGGGGTTTGCAGATACGTTATCAGATGAAGTGATATCTCAAAGCGGAATATCAGAAGTTATTTTAAAACCAATGATATTAGATGATTTCAGTAAAATAATTAGAAGGGTACTTGATAAAAATAATAATAAATCACTTTAACTCATGGCTAAAATCTATGTCTTTGACGACGAACCTTCAATACTTCTCATGATAAAAAAAATGCTTGAAAAGGCAGGATATGAAGTAGATATAGCTTTGAATGGGAAAGAGGGAATGGAACTGTTTAAAAGAAACGTGCCTGATCTGCTGATTACAGATATTATCATGCCTGAAAAAGAGGGACTGGAAACAATACTTGAGCTCAGGAAAAGTTATCCTGAACTTAAAATAATTGCGATTTCAGGAGGTGGAAGAATTAGTCCCGGCGGGTATCTTCCGGGTGCTAAGCTTCTTGGAGCTAATATTGTTTTTGAAAAACCACTTGATCAAAAAGAGTTTCTCCAGGCTGTTACTTTACTGTTGGATGAAACAAGAACAAAAAACTTTCCCAGACAATTGTAACCGACAGTGCGAGCATAGTCGAGCTCAACCGGCCCATCCTTCCCTGTCTAAATTCCTGTAATTAATCGCTTCGGAAATATGCTCAGCAGTAATGTTCTCAGAATCACCCAGATCTGCAATAGTTCTGGCAACTTTNNTGCATTGAGGAAGACATCTGAGAATTTGAGTATATCCCTTTTACTGTCTCAAATCTTTTTGCCTGAATTGCCCTGGCTTTTACAACCCTGTCGCGTACAACCGATGAATGTTCAACTTTCCCTGCATCGGAAAGCTTGTCGTAATTGACAGGAACAACTTCAATATGAATGTCAATCCGGTCGAGAAGTGGTCCGGAAATTCTGTTCAGATATTTCTGCACCATACCTGGTGAGCACATGCATTCCTTTTCGGGATGATTATGAAACCCGCAAGGACAAGGATTCATGCTCGCAACTAACATAAAACTTGCAGGATAATCCACCGTTGATTTTGCCCTGGAAATTGTAATGACCCTGTCTTCAAGAGGTTGCCTCATAACTTCCAGAACAGTCCGTTTAAACTCCGGTAGTTCATCGAGAAATAACACTCCGTTGTGCCCAAGGGAAATTTCACCCGGCTGAGGAAAGGTCCCCCCACCAACAAGTGCGACATCTGAAATTGTGTGGTGCGGGGAACGGAATGGCCTTTTTGTCATAAGTGCAGTATGATAATCGATCTTCCCGGCAACAGAATGTATTTTTGTAGTCTCCAGGGCTTCTTCAAGAGTAAGAGGGGGAATTATTGTCGGCAATCTTTTTGCTAGCATTGTCTTGCCGGCTCCCGGTGGGCCGATCATGATAATATTATGACCACCGGCTGCAGCTACTTCGAGTGCCCGTTTGACATTCTCCTGTCCGCGGACATCTGAAAAATCAACATCATACTTATTTGCCTCGCTGGCAAAAATCTCGAGAAGATCAACTTTAACAGGCATAAACTTCCTGACACCATTAAAGAAATCTACAACATCACCCAGATTTTCCAGCCCATAGACGTCCAGCCCTCCCACTACGGCCGCTTCCCTGGCATTTTTCGAAGGTACAATGACCCCTTTGAAACCTTCTTCCCTGGCTCGGAGAGCAATAGGGAGGACTCCTTTAACCGGCTGAAGAGTTCCATCGAGCGATAGTTCTCCCATCAATACATACGACTCAATCTTCTCTTTTGATACTTTTTCGTCAGCAGCAAGAATTCCAAGAGCAAGAGGAAGGTCGTATGCTGATCCCTCTTTTCGGATATCTGCCGGAGCCATATTAATTATCACCTGTTTTCCAGGCCAGTGAAGGTTGAGTGCACGAAGAGCCGATTCAATTCTTTGATGGCTCTCCCTCACAGCACTATCGGGCAACCCTACTAGAAAAAACTGGATACCGCGAGACACATTAACTTCGATTGTTACAGTTACGGCATCAATACCGGTAACTGCACTGGCAAATGTTCTTACTAACATAAATTTAAGTTTACTAGCACTTTAGGAAACACAGTATCAAATATAGGAAAGTTAAAGATAAAAGACAGGGCCGAAAGAAAAAAAATTTGTAAGGTGGGCAAATTTAGCGAAGGAGACAGCCTGCAGGGGAGGAAAAAGTTAAAAAATGAAGAGGGTTGCAGAGTTGAAAAGTTGAAGGGAAGCCGGTGAGAAAGGGAGAATAGGATCTAAAAGATCCCTCCCTCGGAGAAACTGCCGCAACCGGATCGAAGAAGATCTTGACTGAAACTGCAAAAGACGGCCACTGTGACTAACCACAAAAAAGTTATACAATGTGGCTTCTTCGGGCTAAGCTGCCCAAACCACAACTCAACCAAAATCTTCAACAGCATTTACTTCAACAGGCGGATAGATTTGACCTGCAATTGGAGGCATGGAATTATAAACCCAGTTTATTTCAATGATCCCGAGTTTTACAGCCTGATGTCTTTTAAAACCAGTGAACTTACCACGAACCAGCACGTCTTCCATGGCCAGACTCAGACCAAAAACGGCCACATCTGTTCCTTTGTTTATAGAATTCAATTCATCGGAATATACCCCGGGATGAAATACCAGCCGATGGCTGTCGGAAGCCTGGCATTGCAACAAAGGAATAATGATTGGAAAACCATCTTCAGATACATATGCAAGAAACTTCAAGGTGTCGAGTTTATTAAAAAATGCTTCAGTCCACGCATTGAATATCCGTCCATCTTTTTTGGTTTTGGCATAGCTTTTTGAGATTTTTGTCAGGAGGGCCGACAACACAATGCCCGCGACAGGAAGAGAAGCTTTTTCAGTAGTTTCGACCAGATTCATATAATGGATGGTATGCAATCCAAAGTAGGAATTATATCGCCACATGGGAAGTTTATTAAACCTGACGTACTCCTCACCTTCAGTTTTTGATTGCTGCCAGATGGCTTTTCCCCTCCAGAGACTCTTATCCAGGGTCATGATCAAAAATCCGGTTTTAGGATTTGAAAGGATGTTTTTCTTGCTGACACCTTCGGTAAACTGTCCCCAAACAATTTCGACAGGACTATTTGCCTGCATGGTAGTGATCAGGGTAATATGGGGAAAGCCTTGTTCGTTTTGGGTGGCCAGAAGACCTATTTTGTTCTCCGGTTCAAAGGCTTTAATGTCTTCAGCACTGAAAAGTTGTTTCATTTTCATGGGGCTCATTGGGTTTGTTTTTTAAAAATTTAACCGGGCCGGTACTCAAAACAATTTGCTTGTCTACACCTGAGTTTTTGGCGGTTTTTAAAAAATGTTCCATTTTTTCGGATTCTAGCAGATCGTGCTTTTTAAAAAGCCAGGGAATACCAAGTCGCAAGTATTTATCATTGCATAAATTATTAAAAGCACAGAGTTCCCATCGGGTGGGATGAAGTTCGTTTTCGTAAATGAACTTTCCAATCCCCAGAAGGTTCTCATCTGTATCGGTAGCGTCCGGAATGATGGGGGTTCTTATCCACAGCTCTTTAGGCGAGTGATTGATGTTCATCCAATCAGAAATTAATTTCAGATTTTCCAGCACCTTTTCATTTGAAATTCCTGTAAACTGCTTGTGTTTCTCCGGGTCAATTTCTTTGATGTCATACAGGATCAAATCAGTATAAGGCAAAATTTTTTCATAGGCTGCAGGTATTCCCAATCCGCAGGTATCCAGTGCCGTATGGATGCCATTTTCTTTAATCTTTTTGAAGAATGTTAACGCAAACTCGTGTTGCATGATGGGTTCTCCACCCGAAAGAGTGACTCCGCCCCCTGATTTTTCAAAAAAGGATTTGTCTTTGAGCACTTCTTTTACAACCTCGTCAACCGAAACATCTTTTCCCATCAATTCCAGGGCTCCGGAAGGACATTCTTCAGTACATTCTCCGTCTGCCTTACAGAAAATTCTGTTGATAATAATTTCATCCTCAATGAAAGAAAGAGCTTGATTGGGGCAAACAGAAACACAACTCCGGCAACTAATACAATTTGATTTCAGCCACTGCAGTTGTGGCTTAAAAGAGATGCTTTCCGGATTGTGACACCAAATGCAGCTCAAATAACAACCCTTTAAAAAAACAGTTGTCCTGATTCCGGGACCGTCTTCAGTAGACATCCTTTGGATTTCCAAAAGACGGCCATAAATGGTATTTTTTTCAGTCATTAATTCCATCTTTCAAACCAGAACCTAAATCTTCTCATGACTTATCCTGGCAATAATTTCATCCTGAAGTTCCCGCCCGATGGAAGTAAAATAGGCATTGTATCCGGTAACACGTACCAAAAGATGTCGAAAGTTCCGGGGATGTTTTTGGGCTTCTATCAGCATATCGGGATCTAAAATATTTATTTGCAAGGCCGTTCCACCATTTTCTAAATACCCTTTTAAAAAAGCTTTGAATTTCTCTTTGTGCTCGCCATCCTTTAAAAAAGAAGGATTAAAAGTAATGGTATGGCTGGCCCCGTTGGGCAGCAGGTTTACGAAATCTTTCCAATCACCCTTTTCGGTCCTGCCTCCGAGAACTTTCCCAACAGAATTAGTGTTGGAAGTAGGTCCCTTGACATCGGTGCCATTGGAGGGACAAATAGCATTGGATAAAAACTGCCCTTTTGCCCTGCCATCTGCACTGGCTGCCAGAACATAGCCATCGCCCACCCAATAATTCCAGCTCAGCATTCCAGGACGGAACCTGCGATGTGTGGAGGTTGTTTTATGTTTCCATGTTTCTGAGGTCCATAGTTCCATGACGAATTGACCCATTTTATCGGCTTCATCATCATCACGTCCGTATTTTGGTGCGCGATTTTTTGCCCTTGTCTGCAAAATTTCAAATCCTTTCCAGTTAGATTTCAAAGCCATGAGCAATTCCTTCATAGTAGCCACTTTCTTGTCAAATACAAGATATTTTATGGCTAAAAGAGAATCGACGGTAGTGGCATAAGTAACGGCTTCAATGGTGGTAAAGCCAATTTCCGCACCGCCTCCTGTAACATCAATTCCTTTTTCCGCACAGCCTTTAATAAGACAGGAAAGATAGGGAGTTGGAATATATTTCGCCCTGATGGATTCAGAAACTTCGTATAGATCCACACATTTCTCAATTATATATTTCGTTTGCTGAACATAGGCGTTTTTAAATTCTTCCCATGTTTTAAATTTAGTGGTATCACCTGTTTTGGGACCATCCTGTTTAATTTTTTCTTTCCTGCCGGTGATGGGATCAACAAAAACATTCAGGTCTTTCCCTCCCTTTAACGCCAGTTCAACTGCTTTCAGCAGATTCAGGTTGTTGTCCACAGTTCCGGAACGGTCATTTCCACACATTGTGTTTTCGAGGCATCCAACGGGAGCATAATCATAAAGATTAGATTCATTGATTAAAGATTCATAGTTTCCGATTCTGGCTTCCCTCATTAAACCCGCCATGGAACGTTCGTCAAAATTTAAAAGAAATGGCGCTCCCTGGCTGCCTGAGATCATTTCGACAAGTTTATCCAATAACTTTTCGGGTGAATTTCTATGCAATCGCACGTTGGGTTTGGGTTCCAAAATTGGTGACATTTCGTCGATAACCTCAAGCATGGCATAAGTAAGGTCGTTAGTGGCATCTTTCATGTCGAAACCCATTCCCGATAAGGTAATTAATTGCCCATAGCCGGCGGTAATTCCCTGGTTTGCACCCACCCTGATCAGCGCATCATAGGCTGTGTTAGAGTGTATCCAGAACGTTTTCAGAATTTCTTTTCCAAACTCCCGGTCCATGCCTTCGGATAAAGATTTTTGCCAGTAGGGAAATAAATATTGATCAATCCTTCCAAAGGAAACTCCGGGACCCGGATAGTTTTCGTCACTCATCACAAGCATGTGCGTTAACCAGAGAGCTTGTACGGCTTCCCAAAAAGTTTCTGCAGGTTCCCATGGTACTTTTTTAAGATTTTCGGCCATCTGAAGAAGTTCCCTCTTGCGTATTCTTTCATTTTCACTGGCTGCTTTCCGTATGCAGAGGGTACTATATTTTTGGGCTAATTCGCGCGGAAGCGTGGAGGCGGTCATCATGGCCCTAAGCTGAGCACCTCTTGAACTTTCTTTTTCTTCAGCAGTTAATGCTTCATAGAAATTTTTTATTTCACCATGGATTCCTTTCCAACCAATATTTAAAGCTTTTTCATAGCCAGGAATGATGTGACCGGAAGTGGCTCCCGAATTCCCATAACCATGATCATGGAACCATTTCATTTTTGCCCTGGAACCCTTTTTACCATATATTAATTGATTAACTTCTTTGGTTTCCTGCTCAGTCCAGCACATGGAAGTCATCATATTAAACCGTCCGCCTGCAATTAAATCGCCGGGCAGAAGTTCCTGAGGAACATAATTCACCATCGTTTCTTTCAGGAACCATGCTTTTCGTTCCGGAAGGCTCAATGAATAAAAATCATGGGGAATGTCGACTTTCCGGGATGCCTGTTTTATGGAAGATTTAAAAGTTTCCAGAAAAGGATAGGTTTCGGGAACTATGTAGTATGTGATCTCATCATATTGGATGTCCCAGGGGGCTCCGGTAGTCCATGGAAAAAACTCATTATTCCATTTCCGGCTGACACCCGAAAAATAGTAATCCCTTAACCATTTGATCCGCTGGCTCAACTTTTTTGGTTCTTTAATCTTTTGGATTTGTGATAGAGTTTCCATGGCAATGAATATTCAGAGTATTTTATTTTCCAAAAGGCATTCAATTATTTTAAACAGAAATTCGAAGCTCGGGCTTTAATTGGCTTTTACTTATAATTAATTTCAGATGTTCAAAATTAGACATTATATTCCTTAATAGTATACAAATAAAACACCTGAGAAAATAAGAAATTGTTTAAAATGAACCTCTGTATGCATTAATGAAGTATTTTCGCACACTTAGTATACTGAAAAAGAAAGCAAATAAAAAATCAGGAGGATAATTTATGCTCTATCGGAGACTTAGTAAAACAGGGATCGATCTCTCAATCCTGGGATTTGGATGTATGCGGCTTCCAATCATAGATCACAAACCTGAAAAAATAGACTACACCAAAGCAACCCAATTGCTCCATTATGCAATAGACCATGGGGTTAATTATGTTGATACTGCCTATTTTTATCATGCCTCAGTCTTCGGACAGCGTGGAGAAAGCGAGCCCTTTGTAGGTGAGGCACTCTCGGGAGGATGGCGAAAAAAAGTTCATCTGGCTACCAAGATGCCGCTTTTTTATCTTAGACAGAAGGAACAGATGGATACCTTTCTCCGGGAACAGTTAGAAAGGCTTAAAACAGATTATTTGGACTTCTATCTACTGCATGGCCTTAATGGTGAAACCTGGGACAGGATGAAAAATCTTGGCGTTCGTGAGTTTCTCGATAAAAAGAAAGCAGAAGGAAAGTTCAGGTTTCCTGCATTTTCATTTCATGGAACAGCTGAAGATTTTATCAGGATTTGCAACGAATATGACTGGACATTTGCGCAGATACAGTATAACTATATGGATATAGATTTTCAGGCTGGATATAGGGGCCTTAAATATGCTGCTGATAAAGGAATAGGGATAGTTGTAATGGAGCCGTTAAAAGGTGGAAAACTCGCTCAGAAGCTTCCTTCTGAAATGACGTCAGTCTTCGATGCATCTGCTATTAAAAGAAGTCCAGCTGAATGGGCATTGCGTTTTGTGTGGAACGAAAAGGGTGTTTCAAGCCTTCTGTCAGGCATGAACAGCATGGAACAGGTTGTGGAAAACATCAGGGTTGCTAATGAAGGAATTCCGTATTCCCTCGGCAAGGATGAATTAATGATTTTTGACAAGTTGCGAAATGCAATGGGCATAAGAATAAAAGCAGACTGCACGGAATGCCGCTATTGTATGCCATGCGCATCAGGAGTGGATATCCCTGATGTATTGTCTGCTCTGAACAACGCGGCAGTCTGGAATGACCCGAATCCGTGGCTGACGGGTTATATCAGTGTAAATGGCAAAGCCGGCAAATGTACTGAATGTAAGGAATGCGAGGAAGTATGTCCTCAGGAGCTTCCAATATCGACTCTTATGAAAGAAGCGGTTTCTTTATTCAGGGAATAAGAAAAAAAGACTTAGGGAAGTTCCCTTTGCAAAAATCCAGGATGAAATCTGAAAATAAGTCTTGTGTTCATAAGATCAGATATTTTAAATAATAGTTTCTATAAATTATTAATTGTTCGTATACCGATAGCATGTCACTTTTCAGTTTTATTAAATTATCATCTGATTGTACCGGTTGACTAATGGAACTGGAAATGACCAGGGGCGAAAAAGCGTAAAAGTTTTCAAAGTCTTGCAGCCTTTGAAAAGCATTAATCCCTGTTTTTTCATTATCCGGTTTCTTCAACTCAATCTGGTGGAGTTGAGTTTGTGTGGGTCGTGCCTGTATCCTGTTTGCACAGATTAACAGCAAGACTCCAATCAATATGGTTAAACAAAATGTTTTCATTAGATTGGATTTTAGTTAATTGATAAAACTAAAATATCAGAATTCGGTTAGTTGATGCAAGTTACGATATTAATATGCTTGAGTCAAATAAATCTTAACAAATTGGGAAGTTTAGTCCTGAAACATAAGTATTTACAGCACTTTGATATGGTGAATTTAATACGAAATATTTATGAAAAAGAAACAAGTCATAGTCACTACATATTAACTTATAGCAACATCAAAAATTGTATGATGAGGCGAGCGGAATGTCCTTTTTGTCAAAGATGCAGTACGATCAGTTTTAATTTCTAACTTTGAAATCAGGAGACGCCTCTTAATATAAAAGCCAGATTATGAAAACACTGATTCTTGTTTTATTGCTTACAATTTTCACATTTTCAATAAATGCTCAGGGAAGAAGCTCAACGTTATACGTTGATGCTTTAAAGAGGGATAAGAACATGGAAAGAATCGGTACAGTTTTAACCGTAATTGGTGGTGTGGTACTCTTTACCGGAAATATTTTGTACTGGAAAACGTACAATGATAATGCTAATGGAGAACCAAAGGAAAGCAAGGTGCAGACATATCGGGATGTTATGTTTGGTGGGCTGGGATTAATGGCTGTAGGAATCCCTTTATGGGCAATTGGAAAAGCAAAAGAGAGGCATATTATAATTGAAGCTGAACTGGTTAAGTTTAAAGGCTTGGCTTCGGTAAATGGGATTGGATTGAAAATAAGATTTTAAAGAGCAGCAATTATACCTTAACTTCCCCCCACAATTTGACTCCTATCCTGAGTCCTAAATTTATAAAAGGATAAAAGGTATTAATAAATTTCGATGAATTTGGATAATAAGTAGTTGATCCATACTGTAACTTTAATACATTAACCAGCATAACCCTGAATCTAAATCCGATACATCCATACCAGTCAAGTACTATCTTCCCTCCATCATTTTGCCTTCCTAAGATGTAACCAAACCCAATTATGTTTGAGAATTTGGATTCAGTCTGATATCCATCATAGATTGAGAATATGGAATTTTTATAAAAACAGTTTTTATACATAATCTGAGGACCACGATAAAAATACCTGCCATACTTTCTGAATTCGAATTTGAACGATAATCCATAATTATTGTAAGGACTTTTTCTGTAGGAGAACAATCCACTGCTGGTAACTTCGCCATTTTCTCCCGATTCCTCAAATAATCTTCTTCCGAAAGATTTCTCAGGAAAAGGGAATATTAATCCAACCTGAAATTGCAGGCTTCTTTCCTTAGGGCGAAAGAGTTCAAATGAAAAAGGAATTTCACCAAACAACGGTTGTATAAGATTGACCTTAATAATCCCTAAAGGTATCTGTCCAGGAATGGAATCGATGTCAAAATCACCAAATGATTTGGTAATAACAATTTCATTCAGGTTGTTACAAAGACTTCTGCCGCCAAAAACAAATAGCAAAGTGACAACTAAAATGGGTATGAACTGCTTTTTCAATATTAAACAGGTTAACAACCTTTTTCAGCTATTTGCATATATTAAACAAATTTAAACCAATGTTCCATGAAAGTCAAGTAAAAAATAAATGATTAACGGCTCCGGGAGAGCTATATTTAAATAATCTTGAAAAGCTAAGCAGGGCCTTATTTACTGTTACACAAGACAGAAAGGTTGAATAAGTTGAGAAAAGGGTTGAAAAAATTAATCATTTTACCCGGATAGTTGTGATTACTTTATACGACTTACTATTTCTTAAAGCAGTCTATACAATCATATAAGGGGACCTGAATTCAAATTTCCATTTTAACGCAGCATTTTCTGGATCGGAAATATCCTGAAACAGAACCATTTCACCTGAATTAGCCGATGTGAACCATGTTGCACAAAGCTCTATGACAGGCGAAGATTTAATAAGTTCTGCTATAATAAATTTGTCACTTTTTTTATCATATCCATAAAGCTGCTTTGCTGAATCAAGAATTTTGCCGTTGGCTACAACCTTAATATTGCAATCCAATCCGGTTCCAAATTGTATATTCTCGCCGATAACAATTGTGTCTTTTCCTATTTCCTCTTTCCAGGTACCTGTGAACTTCTTCATCAACTCAACCTGGTCAAGTTTGGTTTGTTTGGTTTGTGCCTGTATACCTCTATTATTGAATAAGATGATAATAACAACGATTGTGGTTAGATATAATGTTTTCATTTGACAGGGTTTTAATTAAATAAGAAAAAACCCGGCAAGTTTTAAAACTGACCGGGTTAATTTATTTAAGGCCGCATTACCAATTCCTAAATCAGGATCTGTCTTGCATACTTTACGCAGGTCTTAACTTCCTTCACGGCATCTGACCATGGCTTAATATCATATTCCAGCTCAATGTCACAGAAGATCGGCCATCCTTTCTGTTTTATCAGCAGAAGAATGTCCTCAACAGGACATTCACCCTGACCCCAGACCTGATTTGTATTGGCGGGATCAGTTTTTGGACCTGTCTTGTCTTTAATGTGGATACTGACAATACGATCGTGATATTTTTCAATTATGGTGTTCGGATGTAGCCCCGTTGAACCAAAAAAGTGTCCTGAGTCGAAGTTAAACATCACTGCAGGTGAAACAGCCATGAATGGATCATAGCTAAACCCAGGTTGTGCAAATTGCATGTGAGTGTGGAATATTGCATATAACCCATGCTTTTCTGCAAAAGGAGCGAGTTTTTTCACGGCTTCCATTCCAAGTTCTTCGGTTACACCTTTGGTTCCCAATGCTTTAGCGGCTTTAAAAGCATAATCAATCTCCTCATCTGACCATCGTGCAGGTGAAAATTTTACAATATGAATTTTAATGCCGGCATCATCGAACATCTTTTTTACATCATCGAATTTTGACATTGGTAATGACAGACGCCAGGTTTTCATCTCCTCGTTGTATTTTGCTATCTGAGCCTTTTGTTCCGCTGTCAATTCAGGACGTTGCGGTGCAGGAGGAGGGGTAGCAGGAGGAGCAGCTGCTGGAGCACTGGCCGGAGCCTTAGGAGGAGGAGGAGGAGGAGGACCGAACATTCCCATCATAGGATTTTTAGGCGCTCCAAGATATTCTTCAACATCACCGCTCATCAATTCAATTGAGCTGATGCCGGCTTCTTTGCAATACTTAATTATATTTTCAACCCCACCGGGCATACTACGCCAGCTATACGTAATAGTGCCAATCTGAACACCGCCAAAATTTGAGTTTGGTGTTGTTCCGGCTTGATCCTTAGCAACAGGAGCACTCTTGCTAAATAAATTTACCGGAATCATTGAAAAAGCTGCGACAGTTGCGGTACTACCCAAGAACTTACGTCTTGAGAGGTTCCTTTTTAATTTGTTGTTGTTTTCCATATTTTCTTTTTTAGAATTACATTTATTTATACTCTTTAAAACTACAAGCTCCAACCGGTGCGGTATTCATAATGGAACAGGCTGTTTGCATCCGGAAGATTTGTGATCTTCATATTGGCTGCATCATATTCAAGGGTGATATTATCACGCTGATGTTTTACCGCAATATTTGTCAAGAGCATGATTTCTGTCAATTTTGATGAAATAGAGAAATCATTACATGATTTTTTACCATCTTTTATGGCTCCAGTCCAGTCCTCGAAAATGTTGCCTGTACGAGGCAACCAGGCATCAGGACCTTTGAAGTTTCCATCTGCAGGTATAAGCTCAGGCATTGCACCATGACTGCCATGTGTAATTATACCTTTATCTCCGTAGTAGGTGGCATCTTTCATAGCACGACCTGCCTCAAGACCTTCGGGCCTTGGGGGTCTTAATCCTCCATCGGTCCATGTAACTTTAACCGCTGGCATATTCCCCCGGGCAGGGAACTCATATGTAACCATCTCGCAAAGAGGCATATAATCAGTACTGTATGGAGAACTGGTAGCCTGGATTTTAACAGGCATGCCCAGGTTAAGGGCCCATATCGGAGCATCAAAAATATGAGCTCCCATATCCCCCATAGCACCGGTTCCATAATCCCACAATCCTCTCCAGTTGAAATGAAATGCCTCCGGGTTATATGGCTTTTCAGGAGCAGGTCCTAACCAGACATCATAATTCACGTTTTCAGGTACAGGTACACCTGCAGGTCTTTTCAGATCACCCTGAGGCCAGAACCCCATAGGCCGATTGGTTGACAGCTGCACTTCTCTGACAAGTCCTATAACACCCGATTGGATCCATTCCACAGTTTTACGGGTTCCCTCTGTTGCATGTCCCTGGTTTCCCATTTGGGTTACTACTCCTGTCTCTTTTGCAACCTCTGCAAGTTTACGGACTTCAACAATAGTTTTTGCCATTGGTTTCTCCAGGTAAACATGTTTTTTTGCACGCATAAACGCAGCCGCAATCATTGCATGGTTGTGATCGGGAGTGCCAATAACCACAGCGTCAATTGATTTCTCCTTGTCCAACAGCTCCCGCCAGTCGTTGTATATTTTAGCTTTGGGATACCCTTTGAATATATGGCCGGCATAATCGGAATCCACATCACATAATGCATAGATGTTTGCAAGTTTTATTGTTTTGCCACTTCCTGCTGCACCCATCTGCACTGGTGCATTTGTGTTTGACTGTCCTCCGGGTGGTGGATTACGTTTCATCATTTCTGCCCTTCTGGCTTCCTGTGCCGCTATCTGCTCCTTTGTCATTGGAGTGCCATTGAAGTTCCTTTGAGGCCTCACGATCGGAACATCAGGTGTGCAAAGCTGTTGAATGTCGCCACCGCCCTGGCTCCCTACGCCAATACCGGCAACATTGAGAATATCACTCGCGGCTGTATAACCAGTTCCTCCCATGACATATCTCGGAATAATTGTAAATGCCGCCGCCGCAGTAGCCGTTGTCCCTAAAAAGCTTCGCCTTGACAGGCGTTTACTCTTCGGATTCTTGCTGTTAAGATTTTCCTGACCCATAATAATAGAATATTTAATATTTTAAAAAGAATAAGAGATTATAAATGTACATAAAATCTTACTTTTTATCTATTAATCCGGATCCAATTCTGTCTATTTAATGATATTTAACATAAGAATTATAAGACCATTATGCTATTCCCTGATACAGGATAGGAGAGAAAATAAAACCCGGACTTATTCAATCCGGGTAAAACGATAAAACCTCATTGAAAAATTAAATTGCTGTACCCCCCCTCTCTCCTGTCCGGATTCTGATACATTGCTCCAGTGGAGTTATAAAAATCTTTCCGTCACCGACAGAACCTGCTCCGTTTGTACGGGCAGCTTTTAGTATTGCGTTAACTGTTATATCCACAAAAGCATCATTAACCCCAATTTCTATTTTAATTTTGGGGATCAGATCAGGAATAATTATCTGTCCCCTGTACATCTCTTCAATTCTCTGCTGTCCATGACCCGAAACACGGCTGACAGTGATTCTCTTTATATCAGCTTCAATAAGCGCTTCGCGTACTTTGTCAAGCTGAACTTCCCTGATTATTGCTGTTATTAGTTTCATATTCTGATATTTACAAGATAATCTGATTAGCTTGGATTTAACATTCCATATCCTCTTTCCCCATGATAAGACCTGTCAAGCCCAGCCATTTCATCTTCCTCTGATGATTTAAATTTAATAAACTTGTTCAGTACAAATATTATTATAAAAGTCATTAAAGCAGCATAACTAATTGCAATGAACACAGCGAATGCCTGTATTCCAAACTGATTCCAGATTGTCCAGTTTCCGCCTGCAATTGTTGCAGCATCACGCATCCACGACGGGCGAATGAAGAAAGTAAGAAGCAAAGCTCCTACAACTCCTCCTATCCCATGAATACCGAAAGCATCCAGACTATCATCGTATCCGAGTTTGTTTTTCAACTGGATACCCATATAGCAAATCACAGAAGCCAGGAGACCCAGAATCATTGCTCCATAAGGCTGAACAACACCTGCAGCCGGCGTTACGGCAACCAGTCCTGCGAGTATACCGGAGGCAAAACCAAGAGCTGTAGCTTTCCCCTGGTGAAAACTTTCGATCAGGATCCATGAAAGCGCACCGGAAGCAGCTGCAACCTGCGTGGCTGTAAGTGCCTGTGCAGTACTCAATCCGCTTGAAATGCTGCTTCCTGCATTAAAACCAAACCATCCAACCCAAAGAAGTCCTGCCCCAAGCATAGTGATCACCATGTTGTTTGGACGAATCACCTGGTACGGATAACCTCGGCGTGCGCCAAGATATAAAGCTGCAACCAGACCGCTCACACCTGCTGAAATATGGACAACTGTTCCTCCTGCAAAATCTATTGCACCTTTTGCTCCCAGATGAAAAAGGAAACCATCGGCGCTCCAAACCCAATGGCAAATAGGGTTATAAACCAGCAGACTCCAGATAGCAATAAAGAAACAATAGGCTTTAAAGTTGACTCTTTCAGCAAATGCGCCTGCAATAATTGCTGGTGTGATAATTGCGAATTTACCCTGGAACATAGTAAAAACATACTCAGGAATCCCGGCATCCATAATTTTAGTGTCGATTCCTTTTAAAAAGAAATAATCTTTATTCCATCCGAACCAGCCTCCTAAAATATTTCCTCCGAAACACATGCTATACCCGACAATAACCCACAAAACACTTATGATACCCATTGCGACAAAACTGTGCATAATGGTCCCAAGCACATTTTTTGAACGTACAAGTCCGCCATAAAACATTGCAAGTCCCGGGATCATCAGAAGGACAAGAGCTGTAGATGTAAGCATCCATGCCGTTGCTCCTGAATCAATGCGTGTATTATCAGCAGCAAATAAACCTGCACTACTTATAGTTAGCAGCATTAGGATTAATAAGGATCTTTTTCCAAAAATTTTCATTAGTTAAAAATTTAATGTCAGTGCAATAAAAACATATATTTTATGCAAACATATACTTTTTTAGGGGGTATTTCAAATTATTTATGTATTTTTTGGGTACTTATGTCAATTTATTAAGGGTCTTTATAATAAATATACATCTTTTTTGACTAAGTACTCCAATAATAACAGGGCACAAACAACTAATACTATAATTTTAATCAGAATCAGCACTTTATTTCCTTAATAAACTGACTTATATTCTCAGTCTCAGTCCCATTCATTGCCAGAATTTTCACAAAAGCGCTACCGATGATACCTCCTCTGGCATATTTTCCTGCATTTATGAAAGTTTCGCGATTTGAAATTCCAAAACCAATCAGGCATGGATTTTCAAGGTTCATTTCGCTTACCCTTTTAAAATATGCCATCTGATCCTCTGAGAAGTTTCCTTTTGATCCTGTAACGGATGATGAAGAAACCATATAAATAAAACCACGGCTGATTTTATCTATAGCTGAAATTCTTTCGGCGGAAGATTGTGGAGAAATAAGTAAAATATTGTAAAGATTATATTTATTAAAAACGAAAAGATATTCTTCAGTATAAATCTGAGGTGGCAGGTCCGGAAGAATTACTCCGTCTATCCCGGTCTCCATACATTGCATGCAGAAGTTCTCTACACCAAACTGCATTACAGGGTTTAAATATCCCATCAGAATCAGCGGGACCTTCACTTCATCACGTATTTTACTTAATTGGCTGAAAAGCAGTTTAAGATTCATTCCATTCTGAAGAGCCTTTTGATTGCTTTGTTGAATAACAGGTCCGTCAGCCATAGGATCGGAAAAAGGCATGCCGATCTCAATCATATCAGCTCCGGCATCCGCAAGAGATCTGACAATACCAGCAGTTGAATCCAGTTGCGGGTATCCTGCTGTAAAATAGACTGAAAGTATATTGGTTGTTTTCTCTCTGAAAAGTTTGTCAATCCGATTCATTTGTCCTGATTAATATTTTTAAATAAATCTCCAAGGGGTGTTGGTATCAATTATCCTTTTTTTACATTTTCTCGTCTCCATATATTTTATATAGGCATCCATATCCTTATCTCCTCTACCTGAAATTGTTACGACTACAACATCATCTTTACGGAATTGATGTTTCCCTAACCAGGCAAGGGCATGAGCCGATTCAAGAGCCGGAATAATCCCCTCAAGCAGGGTGAGTCTGAATGCAGCCTCAAGGGCCTCTTCATCATTCACATTATCGAAAATAACTCTCTTTATTTTATGAAGATATGAATGAATCGGCCCGATACCCGGATAATCGAGTCCGGCTGAAATGGAATACGGTTCTGTGATCTGACCGTCGTCTGTCTGCATAAGCATTGTCCTGCTACCGTGTATTATCCCCGGACGACCAGTCACCATAGTAGCCGCTGTTTCCCCGCTTTCGATACCTTTTCCCCCCGCTTACACGGCAATCAGTTTAACGTGTTTATTATTAAGATAATGATAGAAAGAGCCAATTGCATTACTCCCGCCACCAATACAAGCAATGATATAATCCGGAACCTCTTTCCCTGATACCTCTTTAACCTGTAGTTGCATCTCTTCGCTTATCACAGCCTGAAGCCTGGTAACCAGGTCGGGATATGGATGTGGTCCTACAACCGAACCTATAATATAATAAGTATCCGCAGGATTGGAGATCCAATCGCGGATAGCCTCATTTGTTGCATCCTTCAGTGTCTTATTACCGCTGGTAACTGCGACTACCTCAGCACCAAGCATTTTCATCCGCAAAACATTAGGGGATTGCCGTTCTATGTCTGTCTGCCCCATATAAACAACACATTTCATTCCCATTAAGGCACATACTGTAGCTGTAGCAACTCCATGCTGGCCAGCCCCTGTTTCTGCAATGATCCTTGATTTGTCAAGTCGTTTAGCAATTAGTATCTGGCCGACTGTATTATTTATCTTATGTGCACCTGTATGATTAAGGTCCTCCCTCTTAAGAAAGATCTTTGTATTATGAAATGATGAAAGCCTTGAAGCAAAGAACAGAGGAGAAGGTCTTCCCACATAGTGCTTTAACAGGGAATGGAACTCATCCCTGAATTTTTTATCGCTCAGTATCTTCAGGTAATTATCTCCCAGTTCTTTCACATTCGGGTACATCATTTCAGGAATAAAGGCACCGCCAAATTCTCCGTAATAACCCCGCTCATCAACATTATAATTCATTGCTGTTCATTTTTAATTTCTTCAATAAATGTTTTGACCATAGAAATATCTTTAATTCCGGGAGCAATCTCAAAACGACTGTTTATATCAACTGCAAAGAATTCTCTGTTCCCGATGGATTTAATCATCCCTGCATCTTCCGGGCCGATTCCTCCGCTCAGGAAAAATGGTTTATCAAGGGAATATTCTTTTAGTTTTTCCCAGTTAAATTTCATACCGCTACCGCCCGGATTTTCACTTTTTGTATCAAATAAGAAATAGTCACACACAGGCACATATTGCATCAGAGATTCAAAGCTAAAATCATCTGTAATATTGAATGCTTTTATTATAGTTAGTCCTGCTGATTTTAACTGCAAACAGGATACAGGTGACTCATTCCCATGCAACTGTATCATATCAAGACCTTTACGAATTGATAAATCAAGTATTTTATGATTGCTTTCATTAAGAAAAACACCTATCCTTTTAATGCCGGGTGAAACGTTATGGAAAATAGCCATTTCAGGTTCTTCATGCACATATCTTGGTGACCCCGGATAGAATATAAATCCCATGAAGTCTGGCTTTGCATCAGATATCTCTTTAACGTTCAAAGGATCGCACATCCCACATACCTTAATTCTGATCATAGCTTTATATTAAATCTTTAACAAATTCAGAAAAAGCATTTACCGGATCGGTAGTACACATAAACTTCTCCCCTATCAGAAACCCATCATATCCGGTAACTTTGAGTTTTTTTATTACCTGATGCGAAGAAATCCCGCTTTCAGAGATCTTCAGAAGACCCTGAGGAATTTCATTTGCTATCTTATCCGAGATATCAGTATTTACTTCAAATGTTTTCAGATTTCGGTTATTCACACCTATTATATTAACGTACTGGTTTACCTTCTCAAGTTCGTCCAGTTCATGAATTTCGAGAAGAACCTCCAGCCCGAGCGACCGCGCTAATTGTGAAAGATTCACAATCACTTTTTTCTCCAGAGCTGCAGCAATGAGCAGGATTGCATCGGCACCAATGGATTTTGATTCAATTACCTGGTATTCATCTATAATAAAATCCTTTCTCAGTATGGGGAAGAGACTCTTTTCCCGGGCACGCAAAAGGTCGGAATTTGAGCCGCCAAAAAACTGAGTATCAGTAAGAATCGATACACCAGAAGCTCCTGCCCTGAAATACCCCGATGTTACCTCCTCAACTGATGATGATGAATTAATAATACCCTTTGAAGGGGATTTTCTCTTGAACTCAGCAATAATACCTGTTTTAGTTTTGTCGAGAATGAATTCAGAAAGAGAAATAATCTCCCGTTTAAACAACCTGCTGTTTTCGAGATCTCTGACAGACGTCATTCCGGCAAGAAGATTCAACTCTTTCTTCTTATTTTCGATTATTTTATTCAGAATAGTCATGACTGCAATTCAACGAGCTTAATAAATGATTTAAAAGCTTTCCTGCTAATAAGAGATTCACTTGCAATTTCGCGGCATTCTTCAAAAGATTTTGAAGGGTAATAACATTTGAGTGCCATCTGGGCATTTACGGTAATGACATTATTCTGGGTTGTCGTGCCTTCGCCTTTAAGGATCTTCATAAAAAGATCCCCTGCTTCAGGCACGTTCCGTCCTCCAATCAGTTCTGATTCCAGAGCTCTTTTATAGTTCATCATTTCAGGTGAAACAATATGTTCAACCCCGTTCAGAATATACTTGAATTCAGAGGTAAGTGAAACCTCGTCATATCCATCGAGACTAAAAATAATCATATACTTTATTGCAGATTGCTGGTAAAGGTAATTGTATAAGCGGGCAAGTTCGAGACTATAGACTCCAATAAGTTGTTTCGCAGGGAATGAAGGATTAACCATCGGTCCCAGCATGTTAAAAAAGGTCTTTATTTTAAGAGCTCTGCGAACAGGCGCAACATTTTTCATTGCAGGGTTGAAAAGCGGAGCATGAAGAAAACAGACACCTGATTCATCGATTTCCTTTTTTAATTTACCATTGTCGGTCGAAAATTTATACCCGAAATGCTCCAATATATTAGAAGAGCCGCATGTTGAACTTACACCATAATTACCATGTTTGGCTATTTTGATCCCGGCCCCGGCGAGAACAAATGTAGTGAGAGTTGATATATTGAAAGTGTCTTTACCATCACCGCCGGTACCACATACATCCATAGGTTCGAATTCTGACAGGTCGATCCTGATACAATGATTCAGCAGGGCGTCCCGGAATCCGGTGAGCTCTTCTACTGTTATGCTCCTCATAAGGTAAACTGTTAGAAAAGCCGCTATTTCCGACTCTGAATATATGCCTTTCGCAATATTGGTAAGCACTCTTTCTGCTTCCTGCCGATTGAGGGTTTTGTGCTCGAAAAGATGATTCAGTATTTCACGCATGTTTAATAGTATTTTGTCTCGTTATCAGAATCTTAAATAATTGACTGAACACTTATAAGTTATATTTAATTATTAATCCAGTTATCTATAATGTCTATGCCATGCTCGGTAAGAACCGATTCCGGGTGGAATTGCAGTCCGCGTACATCATAAACTTTATGGCTTATTCCCATAATTATCCCGTTTTCATCTTTACAGGTGACTCTAAAGCATTCAGGCAGATCATCCCCTGATACAACCCATGAGTGATACCTCCCTCCGATAATTGAGGAAGGTATATTTACAAAAAGCGGATCATTCAATTCCGTAATCAGGACCTGTGTGGCAATACCATGATAAACATGGCTTAAATTAAGGATTTTACCCCCAAAAGCCTCCCCTATTGCCTGGTGGCCCAGACATATCCCAAGGATGCTTTTCGTTGGTGCATAACGATTTATCAGGTCAATACAGATCCCCGCATCAACAGGAACACCCGGACCGGGTGAAAGAAGAATTTTATCATATCCACCCACTTCTTCAAGAGAGATTTCATCGTTCCGGAATACGGAAGGGCTTGATCCTGTGAGCTTTTCAATATATTGTACCAGGTTATACGTGAACGAATCGTAATTATCAATAACCAATATCCTTTTCATTTTTTTACTATAAATTATTACTTTATATCTCCTGCCAGTTCAATCGCTTTTCTGAGTGCCCCAAGCTTATTATTTACCTCCTGAAGTTCTTTCTCTTCGTCAGAAATGGCTACTATGCCGGCACCAGCCTGGTAATAAAGTGTATCGGCTTTACTCAGAAAAGTTCTGATCATGATGGCATGGTTAAAATTGCCCCTGAAGTCGAGGAACCCAATAGCACCACCGTAGTAACCTCTCCTTTGATTCTCGCATTTATCTATGATCTTCATTGCCATATATTTAGGGGCTCCGGTAAGTGTACCGGCCGGGAATGTGGAAGACATCATGTCGGCAATAGTGGTACCTTCTTTAAGTTCACCTGAAACTGCAGAAACAAGATGAATGACATGTGAATAAAACTGAACCTCCCGGTAACTTTCAACTTTGACATTGTCAGCATGTCTGCTCAGATCATTACGTGCAAGATCGACCAGCATAACATGCTCTGCGTTTTCTTTCTGGTCTGTTGACAGTTGTTGTGCCAGAAGCTTGTCATTCTCATCATTGCCTGTACGCTTGAAAGTTCCTGCGATCGGATTAATATAAGCTTTGCGCTTATTAATCTTCAGATGCGCTTCAGGAGATGATCCGAAAATCTTGTAATTTCCATAATCAAAATAGAAAAGATAGGGAGAGGGATTGACCGATCGAAGAGCCCTGTAAACATTAAATTCATCACCTGTGAATTGTCGTGAAAACTGCCTAGACAATACCACCTGAAATACATCTCCGAGATGACAATGTTCCTTGCCTTTACTTACCATTGCCATGTATTGGTCATCAGAAATGTTCCGGCCTTCCTCCCCAACTGCTTTAAAGGAGTAAATTGCTACATTTCTGCTGTTCAATAACGACTCAATCCTGTCGAGTTCCCCTGGTTCTCCGTTTATCTGGTTTTCAATAATCTGCAATGTGTTCTGATAATGGTTTATTGCTATAATATATTTATAAAGGTGGTATCTGGCATCAGGAATTTTAAAAGGATAGTCAGTACCAGGCTTTAATTCAATCTTCTCGAAATATTCTACTGCATCGTATGATAAATAACCGAATAGCCCGTTTACCGGAATATCTCCTTGCAAATCCGATTGAATAAGTGCACTTGTAAAAGCTGAAAATCTCGTATTAAATGTTTGTTTATCAATTATTTCTGTAATGATTTTTGATCCATCGGGGTAAGTTTCAGCGACAAATCCTTTATCAGCTTCGAAACCTGCCAGCGGTTTCATACATATAAAAGAATAGCTGTTTTCATTACCATGATAATCAGAGCTTTCCAGTAAAAGGGAATTTGGATATATATCTCTTATTCTCAGATATATACTTACCGGAGTTATAATATCGGCAAGCAGCTTCCTGGATTTCGTTTTAATTATAAATTCTGTCATAATATTTGTTTATATTATCTGTCGCATCTCCTTTTCAAAACACCGGATGATCTTAAAAATCAAAACGGCCCGTCGTGATTACGACAGGCCGTTTATTAATATCTTATAAGATTATATACAAATAGCTGGAAGTCTCACGTCAGAATGTGAAATATACTTAACCACCAACGCCAATATGTATAAATTGCTTTCATTTTAACATTTTGTTCAGCTGCAAAAGTAAACTTTGTTTTCGATAAAACAAATTTTTGATTAGTTTTTTGACCTGTTGATTTTGAAAGAGCGGCCCTCAAAGGGGGCTAAATTTTTTATTTCACATTAAATCCGGAGATTTCAACTGAGGGATTTTCACCGTGTGTATCCATGTCCTTAAGTTTCATGACAATGATTTTTTTCTCTCCGGGCATAAGTGATACATAATTATCGCTGTAGAATGCCGGAAGAAGTCGATCTCCAATTTCTTTGCCGATAACTTTCAGCCTTATCATTAAAACAGGCTGCTTAGTGGCATTATTCAAAGTAGTTGTAAGCATCCAGTTCTCTCCTGATTTTATGACCTTGGTATTGCTTTCAAGTTCCACCTTCGGGAGCTCACGCAGCGCCTGGTAATTTCCATCTTCAATTCCCCGCCAATAGAAATTCTCCGAAATGATCTTCTCACCCTTTCTCAGTGTTAATTTAAGAAAATGTACTGATGAGAGATTTTTCGGAAATTCAAGCTTAAAGCATCTTACAGTGGCATCTTCCCTGCAGTCAATATCTGTTTCTTTCTCCCATTGAACTGATCCGTCCATATTAATTAGCTGTGCCTTTGCAGTGAGACCGATTTTGTTTCCTGCATTATAATTTACTACCTCAACAGTATCATAAACAGGATTCCATTGAATATGGATAGGCTCTGAAGCCTTCTTACATCCAAAGTAAGCAGCAGTTGGATCGAGATAGTAGTCGTATGTCTGCCATACCATAGAAGGCCATGCCGGGTGGCTCATCCACAACAGCAAACCCTGCCGGAACTTACTGCGTCCCTCGAACATACCCCTGTAGCCATTATAATTTATCCACTGAGCCAATTCAGTAAATTCTTTAGCATCCTTTGGCGGACCAAAACCTTTTTCGATCATCTTGTTAAAGGAGGCGCACCTCTGAGCGCTTTCGAGAGTATAATCATGTACACCCCAAATGCGGTTTTGAGGCCATAGAGCGGATTCAGGCAATGTCTGTTTAAGACTTTCCCAGCTCATAACATTTGGCATTCCCCGTTCACTGTGAAACTTATTAAAACCGTACAGAAGAAAATAGTCTCTGACAGGAAGAGCACTGTACGGGCCGCCGCCGCTGACCACTCCCATTGCAGAGTTGGAAATGTAATGTGACCCCGGATGAAGCCTAGCTATCAACGCCCGTAATGCTGTATCAATCACTGCAGGAGGATTTCCTTCGTTTCTGCCAACGTAAATGCCTATTGATGCATGGTTTCTTATCCTCTTTATTACATCTTCGGCATTTGTAATAAACATTCCGGGGTTGTCCGGGTCAGGACCATCCGCAGGATTTGCTAAACAGAAATCCTGCCATATCATTATCCCATGACGATCGCAGGCTTCAAAAAATTCATCATCAGCTGTCTGCCCGACCCAGTTACGTATCATGGTAAAGTTCATATCGGCATGATAGCCAACGGCAGCATCGTACTCACGTCCGCGGTATTCAAGATTAGACTCAGGGAAACCCCAATTCCCGCCACGACCAATGAATCTCCTTCCATTAATGTACATATTCAGTATCTGATTATCTTCATTATAAGTCATTTTACGGACTCCTGATTTAAATGCGACTTTATCAGATAAAATACCATCACTGGTTTTAAAAGAAAGCCCGACGTCATACAGGCTGGGATTTCCATAGCCCTTTGGCCACCATAGCTTCGGATTTTTAAGATGCAGTTCTGGGTGGGTTAAAGGATTCACCTTTACTACCTTTGATTCTGAAGGGCCAATGGATACTTTCTCTTCAAAACTGATATTGCCGTAATTACCTGTAAGAGTACCGGTAACCGGTTCTGCCTTGTAATTATTCAGCGTAACCTCCAAATTGATATCGGCTGAGGTTGTATCGGGTAGAGGAAGATCTGTAAAAACAAACGGATCACTTATCGTGACAGCACCAGAAATATTTAAATAGACATCATTCCAGATTCCAATATTTCTTCCTCTGATTGAGGGGATCCAGTCCCAGCCGATGGAGGCATGGTATGTGGGATTATCTGCACCAAGGATTCCTCCGTTCTTATCATGATAAAGAGCTGTCTGCTCTTTTATAACTCCTATGTGGTCATTTTTATGGATAAGTACAGCAATTGCATTGTTCTGACCAGGTTTAACCAGATCTGTAACATCAAATTTACCACGTATAAAGGCACCTTCGATTCTGCCTGCATTTTTTCCGTTTAAGAATACATCAGCTTTCCAGTTAATCCCATCAAAATTTAAGAACATACGTGTACCTTTGAATTTATCGGGAACAATAAATTCATCACGGTACCAGAAATCGGAATTAAAAAACGATTCGGATATCATCAATTGATTGTCGCTAAAGTTTGGATCAGGAAGAGCACCTGTATTCCAATAGCTTACCAGCGCTGTTCCCGGAACGGTGGCAGTCACCCAGTCATCACTCCTGAACCCTGGCAGAGAAATTCCCTTACCTTGGGAACTAACCTGTGATGCCCGTTGAATTTTCCAGTTGCCGGCAGATAAATAAAGTTTGTTATCATTAACATCAGGATTTGGTTTCGGTTTTGCCACCAGTCCACCCTTACCGAATATTTCTACCTCACTTAGAATATAATTCTTGTCAGACATGGGTTTTTTCATCAGAATCTTCACATACCGACCTTTAGCCCATTCTTTAAGTGTGATGTCATCAACCTTTTTGTCACCACCGGGAAGTGCGATCAGGTCATTCCAGTTTATTGCATCTTCAGAAACCTGGATAGATCCTTCAAGAGCTTTATTGATCCAATACAATTTTATATGGTCGAATGTGCTGATTGAACCCAGATCTGTATAAACCCATTCATCACCAGTGCCGGCGCTCATCCAGGCGCTTTTAAATATCTGTGAAGGGACCATATTCAGTCTGGTATCTTTAGTATAAAAGTCCAGGTCTCCAATTGACCACTTTTCAGCACAGGGTTCTGACAGGCTGACGCGATAAAAATGATAAGAAACCGGTTTTTTAAATTCAAATGCCGGATTAATCAATCTTTGGGGGCCTGGCATCTGGAAGTTAAAAGAGAAGGAAGGTCTGGGAGCATCAGGGCCGTTTCCATAAGGGCTCATTAAGAATGAGAATGGATTTGCCGCAGGTTTTGCAGAACCCTTACTCTTCGGTTTCAGAGCTTTCATAAAAGCTGCAAAAGGATTTGGTCTTGCCTGACCTGGCAATCCGGTTCCTGAAAATTTTCCAAGCTCGTCCCACTTCAATCCATCGTTGGATCCTAAGCAGACAAATTGCCATTTCCCTTTAATTTTTTCATTGTATTCCAATGAACCATTTATAGTTATTTTGTCAATATCCTGAGGTGTTGTTTCTTTATTCAGTTCATATTGTATCCAGACATCTGCTCCTTCCAGGCTCATTTCTGTCACACTGTTGTGATCGAGAAGCCATTCTCTTTCAGTCCTTGGCACTACACCCTTGTTTGTAGAGACTGAAATATAAGCCGGCATTTCATCTGTTATTAAGCCATCAGTGATTAGCTGGGCAGTAAGATTAAAATCGTAGCTTGATGAATTATAAGAAGCTCTGAGCTTAGCTATATTCCTGTAATTATTATTGTCTGCTGCCAGCACAGGAGAAAAGTCTTCGGTCGGATTACCCGGGTAAATGCCAACTCCCCGGGTATAATTGACTGTATTTTGTTTACAGCCGCAAAGAAGCATACATGTACAGACAATTACTGAAAAATGAAGTAATAAGCTTTTTGTCTTCATAGCATTGTTATTTTAGAATTTATTTGGCTTTTTGAACATCCATCTCTCAATCATATATAGTCCAGATTTGCTACAGGAAATTCTTATCCAGGAATACCTGAAATTTCTCCTTGTACTGGTCACTTACAGGAATATATTCCTTTCCGAATACGATCCTGCTGCGTTCTATGGTATCAATTTTTTCAAGATTGACAATGAAAGAACGGTGGACCCGCATAAATTTATTTTCAGGAAGCTTCGATTCAAGAAGTTTCAGTGAGGCAAGAGAAAGAACAGGCTTTAGTGAATTCTGAGTATATACCTTCACATAATCTTTAAGCCCTTCTATATAAAGAATATCATTAAAATTTATCCTTTTGATCTTATAATCTGATTTAAGAAAGAGGAATTCGTTGTTGACATCCACCCTGGCCGGAGTTTTCTGTTCGAGCCGGAGCAGCTTCTGCACTTTATGTACGGCTGTCAGGAACTCTTCATAACTGAAGGGCTTTAACAAATAGTCTACTATCTCGAGCTTGTAACCCTCAAGTGCATATTTTTCAAAAGCCGTAGTAAAAATTACTTTAGGCCCTTTTTCCATAAGCCTTGTAAACTCAATTCCTGAAAGATCGGGCATCTGAATATCAACAAAAATAAGATCCACTCTGCTTTCTGTCAGAAACTCGGCTGCATCAAGGGGATTATCGAACTTCCCGGCAAGCTTTAATCCTGGTGTTTTTTCTATGTAACCTGTAACAAGCTGCAAAGCAAGCGGTTCGTCATCTATGGCAATCGTAGTAATCATTAAGCAAAATTAATCTGAAGAAGCACTTCAAATTCTGTATCCGATTTATTAATCTTCATTGCATACTTTCCTGGGAACAACAGATTCAGTCTTTTATTGACATTTTCCAACCCGATACCTGAATGGTCCGATTCAATTTCCTCCGTAGTTTTTGCCAGGCTGTTAGCGCATCTGAATGAAATTGAATCTTTTGATGTCGTCATGCCGATATCTATAAACGACTTTTCGCGGTAACTTATTCCATGCTTAAAAGCGTTTTCAATAAACGGAATAAAAATCAGCGGCGGAATATTAATATCATCATACTTTTCAGGAAAAGAGACTGTAAGACTGATCTTATTGCTCATTCTCAGTTTCATAAGATCAATATAATTATTCATAAAGTCTATCTCGTTGCTCAGCTTTGTATTCCCATGTTCCGAATCATATAATAAGTATCTCATTAATTTTGAAAGCCTTAAAACGGCTTTTTGAGAATCCTCCGCGTTGATGCTTATTAAAGAATAGATATTATTCAGAGTGTTAAAGAAAAAATGGGGACTTATCTGGTTCTTCAGAAATGCCAGTTCAGAATTCAGCTTTTCCTTTTCAAGCTCTTTTTGCAGCTTTTCAGTTTGTGAATGACGTTCAAGAACTCTCATGCCAACAGAGAAAAATACAAGGAATAAAGAGGTAAACATATAATTAAAAAGATGCATCTCGCGGAATGGAGGACGACCGTGTTCATCGGGCTTAGGAGGTCTTGAGTTAATTCCTGCGTTCCCCGGGCTAATGGTTTTTTCAGTTTGATTTCGTCCCGGAACATATTTAAAAATCAGCTCATTAGACCTGTCAGAGACAAAATAGAGGAACGTTAATAAAAAAACAACAGATAAATAGTAATTGTGTTTCTGGCTGCCGAAAAAGTATTTGGGAACAAGAATTAAGTAGTTTATATAGAATATTATCCCGTTTATTATGTTTCCGATGTAGTAAACCCACATAAAATCTTTCCCTACATCCCATCTTTTAAAAAAATAAAGTGGAATACCCAGAATGATTGCCCAGGCCAGAAGATGGAGTAAAATCTTGATTTTATTTCCCGTGAAAAAGTTTTTCATGGTTTTAAAAGTATAACAAATTATGATAGATTCATAGGAAGCCTATCAGATTTCCTGACAAACCTAAATCTATTCATATCTGAGGGCATCGATCGGATTCAGGTTTGCTGCTTTACGTGCAGGATACCATCCGAAAAAAACACCTATGACAAAACAGACTATGAATGCAAGTACTACAGATTGTGTTTTCACAATTGCCTGACTGCTCATGAGCGATCCTGCCAGTCTGGCCAGGAGATACCCGAAGAGCACTCCCAACACTCCTCCCAGAATACTGAGGATAATAGACTCTGAAAGAAACTGTTTCATTATATCCTTACCGCGTCCGCCGATTGACATTCGTAATCCGATTTCACGTGTACGTTCAGTCACCGATACAAACATTATGTTCATAATTCCAATTCCTCCTACCAGCAAAGATATTCCTGCAATAGCGCCAAGAAGATATGTCATAATATCTGTAATTGAAGTGATAGTTTTGAGAAGCTCTGATTGTGACATTACTCTGAAATCATTATCAGCAGACTCTTTCAGCTTATGAGTCCTCCGTAAAATTTCTGTAACTTCTTCAATAGCCTTCGGACTCTTCTCCTCGCTTACCGCTGAGGCAAAAATACCGTTTATATAGTCGATTGCTGCCAGCCTTCTCTGGACTGTAGTATACGGGGCGAGTATCAAATCGTCCTGATCCTGACCCATTCCGCTTTCACCTTTATCTTTAAGGACTCCTATAATAAGAAAAGGAAGGTTCTTTATGCGAATGGAAAGACCTACCGGATCTGCCTTTGTCCCAAAAAGGTTTGTCACAACTGTTTGCCCGAGTATGCATACCTTAGACATATCTTTAATTTCATTGGTATTAAAAAACCTCCCGCTCAATACCTCGAGTTTTTTGATTCCAAGGTATTCCTCGCTCACTCCATATATGGTGGTCTGGGTGTTCTGGTTACTGTAAATAACCTGTCCGCTTGCCACCACTTCCGGCGAGACTGCTGAAATAGCTGAAGCTTCGTTCCTGAGAGCCTGTACATCAGTATACTTAAGGGCCATTGAACTTGAAGCGCCCAGGCTCACTCCACCTCTCCGCTGAAAGTTAGGCATGATCATTACCATATTTGTTCCCATCGAGGATATCTGCTTCCTCATTTTCTGTTTGGAACCCTCACCAATTGCCAACATGGCAATTACTGAAGCAACTCCGATAATTATACCCAGCATTGTCAGAAACGCTCTCAGCTTATTCCTTACCAGAGCCCGAAACGCTATCCTGAATAAATTTGTATAGTTCATTTCATTGATATTTACTTAATTAATCAAATTCCTCTATTAATTCCACAGGCATAGTTTTCAGTATGTCTCTTGCGCTGAGACGTTCGCTTACAATACATTCACGCTGAATTTTGCCGTCGCTAAAAATCACATTGCGGGTTGCAAATTTTGCAATATCAGTTTCATGAGTTACATACACAATTGTTCTGCCCTTCTCATTCAGATCCTGGAACAATTCCATAATTTCAAAAGATGTCCTGGTATCGAGATTTCCCGTTGGTTCATCTGCTAGAATAAGGACAGGATCATTAACCAGCGATCGGGCTATAGCCACTCTTTGCTGCTGACCACCTGACAACTGGTTTGGCATGTGATGCATGCGGTCAGAGAGCCCCACTGCTTCGAGCGCTCTGAGAGCCGATTCTCTACGCTCCCTTGACCTGATCCGGGAATTATAAAAGAGAGGAAGTTCCACATTTTCAAGAGCAGTTGTCCTGGCCAGCAGGTTATATGACTGAAAAACAAAACCGAGTTTC
>PLML01000036.1:0-189 GCA_003141525.1 Bacteroidales bacterium | reverse complement strand
AGGATATTAAGCATTGTTGATTTGCCCGACCCGCTGGCACCCATGATGGCAACGAATTCCCCTTCATGAATTTTAAGATCCACCCCGCGCAAAGCATGAACGGTAACCTCACCAACATGGTAATCCTTCCTGAGACTTTTTATTTCAATTATACTATTATTCATAAGACTTTTTTTAAAGTTATTTTCA